>JAISIJ010000381.1 GCA_031262245.1 Oscillospiraceae bacterium
AAATTTTTCCTTTTTAAAGTTCTGCCCAGCCCTTTACTCCTTCAAAATCAAATTTTACATCTTCTCCCGGCATTGATTGAGATGTTTGAGATACGGATTGACTAAGCCAAATAAAAAAATTCTTAAAATTAGTTCCTTTAAGCTTTAATGGTGAACGCTTGGGAGAAAACCGAGCAAGAGTGGACATATCAGCATCCTTTCCGATACCGATAGGAAAAACAGTAAGTTTCTTTTGATTGACTAAACTACAAGTTCTCGTAACTGCTTTATTGAATTTGAATTCATTTCCATTTGGTTCACCATCAGTCATAAGGACTAACCAAGGCTGATAATAGTCAATTCCTGCATTTTTATATTCATTTTTGCGTTTTTCGAGGCAATCAAGAGCCATATTGACTGCTTCACCCATAGGAATGCCTCCGTTTGCACTAAGTTTCGGTATCGTTGATTGAGGAACAATATTTGAAAAATCTTCTATAAGTTTATGGATTCCGCCGAAAGTTGTAATACAAACTTCAGCAGAGTACATTGCAATTTCATCATCTCTAATAGCCTCGTAGAAAATGCGTACACCATCATTAAGTTCATCAATAGGTTTTCCTTGCATAGAACTGCTTGTATCCAAACAAAGACAAACAGGAACTCGAGCAGTAGGGTTATTAACCAAATCGCTTTTTTCAGAAAATTATTTTTCATATTATTGCTCCTTTATATATGAATTTTTTAAGTTGGTTATCATTTCTACATATAAATCTCGACACGATTGATATGCAGTTAATTCAATAAGTTTTATGCACGGAGAAATATAATTAAGCCACAAGTTATTATAGATAATATCTTTATCTGACCTTAGATTTAAGATTTCAACAATTTTTGGTGCAATATCATAATATTCTTTTATCAAATTGTCTCCTTTGGTTTGAACTATAAGCCAATTATCACGAAAACTTCGTAGTGTTGTAAGTTCATAACAATCATCGGGCTTATTGAAATATTCACATACTGCGGTAGTTACAAAACACAGTCCTCCGCTTTTCTTCTTTTTAGACGTAGAAAAAGTGCTGTCAGTAGTGTTACGCTGTGAAGATGTATATGCATAGCCCGAGTTACTGTTACTGCGACATTCAGAACATTTTTTAGGGAGGTCAAACCCTTTCTTGTCATAAAACTTTTTTTCACCATAAGTTATTTCAAAGGGATGATCACAATTTGAACATATTATGGTAGTATACACAGAATTATTTTTATCATTACAATCACGGCAAATATCGTGACGGCGTGATTGTTTTATTAATTTTTGATAGTTCGTGTAAATCATTTCACAACCACATTCTGAACATCTATATGTTTCGCCTGTATTTAAACAGGTTTCACAATACCCATTGACTGCCCTATCTTCATCTGTTTCTTGTCCGCACATTTTGCATTTAACATAAGTAGCATTGTGATTCTTTTTAAACCGAGTAGGAAATAATTCATTTGCCATTTCGTCTTGTGCAATAAGCGTACCATTATCAAGAGAACATATCGTAACGATACTTCTTGAAATTACCAAAAATAAACAAATAAATACGGCAGATAACAAGTACACTAAAAAAGCAGTTCTCTGGGAAAGAGGACTGCTTTTTTCTGCATTTACTGTAAAATATCTATATTTTGGAATAAATAAGACGAAGTTTCACGAAAAACATTATATTTTCACAAAAAACACTTGCAATTTATTTGAAATGGGTGTATAATAATATATAGGTATTATGGAGTGTTGTATCTGCTCTGAAATGATATAAATTTTGAAAAGAAAAAAATATATATGACTAAAAAAGAAAAGAAAGTTGCTGAACTTTCTCTTGAAACTATACTTTGGAATTGTCGGAACGAACTGCGAGGAATCGGCGGAACTGACAACAAGCGTGATGCTGTAATCGGGCTTGTGTTTTTGAAATTTGCCGGGGACAAGTTTATCAAACGCCGTGCAGAACTTGAGAAAACATACGGCGATAAACCTGATTTACTGAAAATTCTGCTTGACAAGCCCTCCTCATATTTATCTGAAAATGTATTCTACTTAAACGAAACTTCTCGTTGGGAGTACATAGTCAGAAACGCAAACGCCGAAAACATCGCCGTGATTGTCGACAAGGCTATGGAAGATATAGAAAACGCAAATGAACCGCTTGAAGGTGCTTTACCGCAAAAATTTTATGTTTCGCCCAGTCTTTCGGTGCATAATTTCAAAGGTTTAATTGACGAAGTTAATAAAATTGACGAGAAACGTTTCCCCGAAGACGATTTAATCGGGCGAGTTTATGAATATTTTTTACAGGCTTATGCTGTTGCAGGTGACAAAGAAGACGGCGAATTTTACACACCTCCTTGTGCCGTAAAACTAATTGCAGAGCTTATCGAGCCTTATTCGGGGATTGTTTACGACCCCTGTTGCGGTTCCGGCGGAATGTTCGTACAGTCAATGAAATTCGTGAACGAACACAACGGCAACAAAATGAATGTTTCGATTATCGGACAGGAAAAAACCGCAATTACTTGGCGACTTGCAAAAATGAACCTTGCTATTCGTGGAATTGCACATAATCTCGGCGAAAATAGCGGTTCAACTTTTACAGATGATATGCACAAAGACAAAAAAGTTGATTTTATTATGGCTAATCCGCCTTTTAATCTCAAAAAATGGCGTAGCGAAGACAAATTGAAAACTGACTCTCGCTGGGCTGGATATGCCGTTCCGCCTGTTGCAAATGCAAACTATGCTTGGATTTTGCATATGCTCTCAAAACTCAATACCCAAACAGGAATTGCGGGATTTTTGCTTGCAAATGGTGCGTTAAATGCTGACGGAGTTGAATACCAAATCCGCAAACAATTGCTTGAAAACGACAAAATCGAAGCTATAATTGTACTCCCGAGAGATATGTTTTATACAACGGATATTTCCGTAACGCTTTGGATTATGAACAACAATAAAAAGGCTCGTGAACTTAACGGACGGAATTTAAGAAACAGAGAAAATGAGGTTTTATTTGTTGATTTACGGCGTTACGACAGCAATGTTGTTGAATACGTTGTGGACACGGTAAAGAAAGCTAAGAAACGCAAAGTTGTTTTTTCGGACGAACAAATTCAACAGATTAAGAAAATTTATACTTCTTGGCAGACGGGAATTGACTATGAAAATGTTCCCGAACTCTGTTACGGTGCAGATTTAGAGGAAATTCGCAAGCAGAATTATTCTCTAGCCCCCTCGAAATATATTGAATTTATCGACCACGATTTAGAGATTGACTATAACTCCGAAATGAAACGTATTCAAGCGGAAATGCGTGAAATTCTCGCCCTCGAAAAACAGTCCCAAAAGAGCCTTTCGGAGGCTTTCGGAGGTATCGGATATGGGATTGATTAAGTTAGGGGAATTTTTAGAACAATCTGATTTGCGAAATTCTGACGGTAAATATTTTTCCGATAATGTTGTGGGATTATCTACCGCAAAAGAAATTATTACTACAAAAGCCAATTTAGACGGTGTTTCAATGAACTCATATAAACTCTTAGGACCGAATAATTTTGCATACGTTCCTGATACTTCAAGACGTGGCGAAAAAGTATCTTTGGGTTATAATTCTACTGATAATACTTACCTTGTTTCGTCTATTTCAATTGTTCTCAGAACAAAAAACGGTTTGCTTTCCGACTATCTTTATATGTATTTTAACCGTCC
>JAISIJ010000411.1 GCA_031262245.1 Oscillospiraceae bacterium
TGCAAATTTTACTAAGAAATTTTTTAGATCAATTAATATATCTTTGTCACAAATGGATTCATACGAAAACAAAGAGATTAATTTATTTAAAAATAATAAAGACTTACTATATTGTTTATTATTTAAGCATTCTTCAGCTTTATTTAGCTCTGCAATAAAACCGTCATTATTGAATCTGCTTTCTTTTGTATCGTTGGAGTGCTGTGGATAAGAGACGTTAATTTGATTTAATTTGTTTTCTAACATTTTTATTAAAGCATCAATCTTATCTACAACGGGTTCATTTTCCTTTCTTGTTTCACTTTCTTTTTCAAATTTATTAAACATACCCGCCAACTCCTCCACTTTATTCATTCTCTCGTCAGCTGAACTCAGTAACGTTTCAGACAATATTTTCTTAGCGGTTTCGGTTGCGTTTACGAAACCTTGAATTTTAGGGCTCTCTTTCAAAAAGTCCCAATCCCCGGAATAAACGCTATCGATAACCTCTTCGAGCCAATCATCTTCTGCATTTTTCCCGCTGATTAGCCAGTAAAACACCGCACCGATAGCAAAAATATCTGTAGCCGTACCGATAGAGCCTACTGTCCACGTTTTCTGTTCAGGCGGTGACCAGTATTTAGACCCCATTCCTAACGACTTGTCCAAAATATCTTTATTATTTTCAATCACCGTATCAAAGTCAAAAATACCAATTCTATATGATACGTCCTTATTAAAGACGAAGATATTTTCAGGTTTTATATCAAGATAGAGGTTTCCGGCATTATGAAGAACATTCATTGCGTTGCAAAGCGACTGCATAACTTGTGCAATGTCGCAGAGTGATAGGGTTTCACGGCAATTAGCGAGTATTTGACCGTGAGCTAAATCTTTAATCAAATATGCTGTACCATTAGATTCAGCAAAAGTAGAATAACTACCTAACCGATGATTTGTGTCATTATCATAAAACGCTACTTCTTTTTCCGCTCCGGTCATAAATTCTTTTTTCAGCTTTTCAATAAGTGTTTCATTACGAATTACCGAAAGCGTTAAATTGTCATCACATCGTTTAATACAATGTGCATATTTAAGCGGATAAAATTCTTTTATAATAACAGAGTGCCCGAGAAAACCTTGTTTTTTCGCTTCATATGCAAGGCAACTTGCACCATATCCGATTTGTTTTTTTATAACATATTCATTTCCGCTGAGAGTTAATGTATTTCCTTTTAGGAGTGATATTCGTTGAATTTTCAAAGTTATCTCATCCTTTCATTAAAATTAAACTAAAATGAATCACTTATTTAAAAAGCTAAGCGAACCTTCGAAACTCTAAATTTTTTTTAAGATAAAATGATGAAAAAGCAATTATTTTTGGTAGAAATATGAGTTTTCGAAGGCTGCCTAAATAAATACCATGCAAAATGTGAAGATATAATATATATTGGGTAATTTTTATAGATTTAAATTTAATTTATATTATTTAATTTGCTTCATTTAACTGTAACATATCTTCTAATATTCTCACAGCAGATACAACTAATTTTGGACAGATAGTTTGTGGCAATTTATTGGAAATTATTACTTCCGAATCTTCTTTTTTTGAAAAATCATATTTTAATAATTCTTTACATAAATAAAAACCATTATCTTTTTTGAATCTTTCGATAAAATCTATTGTCATTTTATTTGCAATATTTTTGCTTTCTGTATCATTATCGTGACATTGCCCATATTTCAATCCTAAAGCAATAAGAGCCCCTGTTATGCATCCACACATTTCGCCAAAACGCATACCCCCACCAAAACAAGCACTCAATAATAGACTTGTCCTAACACTTCAATTCAAAATTATAAAATCCACAAATTAGTGAAAAACGCAAAAGAAACTTTTTTTGTTTATTGTGATAACGAGATTGGAAAATTTTAAAACGCTTAACGCGGCGGTTTATATGTTCGATAGGAATTCTGATTCTTGACAAATAAGAGTTGAAAATCTTTTCTCGGTCAGAAAGCGGACGTTTCTTTTTCGCTTTAAAAGGCGTAATAGAGCGTTTGTGGAGCTTATCAATACCGACATAACCCTTGTCGGCAATAAGAATTATTTCAGGGTGAATGTGATTTTTACTTTGTTGAAATAGCGAAAAATCGTGCGTTGCACCCTTTGCGACAGCAATTGAAATTATCATTTTTGTGTCAGCATCTGCAATAATTTGGGCTTTTATGGTATGACATTTGTGTTTTCCGGTGTAATATTTCTTTCGAATTTGTTTTTTTTAGGTCGTTCTGTTCGACAATCTGTTGCGTCAAGGAGCAAAACTCGGTGTTCTTGGACATTAAGAAGTTCTTTTTTTCCGGGAAGAGAAAATTTTCCGCAAGCTAAAAGATTTTTTTCAACCCAAAATACCGCTTCAGAAATTCTTTGTTTAGAAACCCCGTAATCGAAACCGATATTTTCCATTGTTCGATTGTCGTGAACGTATGCAAAAAAAACTATAAGCATATCTAAAACGCTCAATTTTCGGGGAAATCCGCCTTTTTTTCTCATTTCGGCATACGCAATGTCAAGTGCTTCCTTCGCTACATCAAATGTTCTTTTTTCAACCCCGAAAAGCACAGGGTATTTTTCTTCTGCCAGTTTGGCTATTCTTTTTTCGTTATCCATTCGTCTATTATACCACATTTATCGCTTTTAGTCAAGTGTTAGGACAGGTCTAATCTTTATATAGAATCATACTTTGACTCTTGGGATTTTAATAAAGGTGAAATATATAATTTGTTTTTTAAACAAGAAACCATTAATGCCTCTTGGCACATT
>JAISIJ010000424.1 GCA_031262245.1 Oscillospiraceae bacterium
TGTTTTTTGTGAATGTTCTGTTTATCCATAAAATAAGCCTTTTCCGCGTCGTCAGAAGAAAAAAGCGACAAGTCGGTACGATATTCTATTACACTAAAAATACCCCTTTGTTGCAATACTTTAATATTGCTGTTGTTCAGAAAATTTTCAATTTTCATAGTTTCCTCCTATCAAATAATAGACCTCACAGGTCATTTTATCGCCTTATTATATTATATCTATGAAATTTCTGTAAAGATAATTTCATAGTAGACGAAATAAGTTTGCTTGACTAAATCCGGCGCAGCCTATATAATAATAAAACAACTTATTTTCAGGGGCGGACATGGATATTAAAAGAATAAAAATCGGCAGTTCAAATATTTACATTTTGCAAGGTAATGGCTCGTCTGTTTTAATTGACTCGGGTGGGGGCGGAGAAAGAAAAAATAAAAAGCTGATTCGCAGTTTAAATAAACGCGGAATATCTCCTGAGGACTTAAAAGTTATAATAATTACACATGCTCATAAAAATCAAATGGGAGGGGCATTGTTTTTTCGCCGTGCTTACGGAACAAAAATTATTGCAGACGAAAAAGATTCGATGACCGCAAAAATAAAAGGTAGAGGCATCTTTGGAAAAATAAGAGCAGCGTTGGCAAAGAACGAAAAAGCCGGTATAATTTCAGATATTCATGCGACAGAGGGATTGAGGCTTGCTCAATTTGGAATACAAGCAACAATTTTATCTTTGCCGGGACATACTTGCGGTTCGATTGGTGTTTTAACAGACGATGGCAATTTGTTCTGCGGCGGAGTTATGGAAAATTTTATTTTTCCTTCGCCGTCAAAACTGGCGCAAGATTTTGTTTTGCTTAATAAAAGTTTTATTCGTTTAAAAATGCTACCGATAAAAATGGTGTATCCGTCAAACGGCAGACCGTTTAAATTTAAACGTATTTTAAAAAACAAGAGCTATTGAATATTCTCGGTTTTTTCTATAGGTATCGGGAGTTTATCTAATCCTGAAAAGCCGAAATATTTTAAAAATTCTTCGGTAGTACCTAAAAGGATTGGTCTGCCCGGAGAATCAAGACGCCCTTTTTCGCATACTAAACCTGATTCCATTAAACGATTTACAGCGTGCGTTGCATCCACACCTCTGATTTCTTCTATTTGCGTTTTTGTAACAGGTTGCTTATATGCTATTATAGCTAAAGTTTCTATGACAGCCGGAGAAAGTTTCTTTTTTTGTTCTTTTTCGGTTAATGCGCGAACAAAATGATAAAATGACGGATTTGTACACATTTGATAGCAATCTTCTACTTTAATTATTTTTATCCCGCGCATTTCAGAATCATAATATGAACAAAGATTTTCTATAACAGTAACAGCAGATTCAGAATCAATCCCGATAGCGCGTGCTAAAGATTCTATCGGAACTGCTGTACCTACCGCAAATAATATTGCTTCTGCTGCACGCTCATATTCCGACAGTTTCATTAGCAAACTCCTTTTAATGAAAGAATAATATCTCCGAAAGTTGTATCCTGAATAACAAAAATTTTTCCTGAGCGTACTAATTCCAAAAGCGCGAGAAAAGTTGTGACTTCTTCTTGTTTTGAAGGCTTTTTTACGAATAGTGACGCAAATGAAACAGAATGTTCCGACTGAAGTTTTTTTATTATTTTTAATGATTTTTCTTCAACAGTAAAATTATCGTGGCTTACGGAAGAAAATCCTGCGCGTATTTTATCTGTTCTTAATGAACGCCTGTTGATAATTTCGCGAAATGCGGCATATAGAAACGGAATTGTAATTCCGGATAGAGCTTCTTCGGGTTTTAGTTCGGTCTTTACTTCGGGAATTGTTGTGTCAAAGCTCTTAAAGAAAATAAATTCGTTGGCGTCTTCCGTAAGGGCAAGCAGTTCTGCCGCTGATTTATATTTCCGGTACTCTTCAATACGCCGTGCAAGCTTTTCGCGAGGGTCTTCCTCTTCTTCTCCGTCGGTTTTTTCGGAAGGGATAAGCAGTCGTGCTTTTATTTCCAACAATTCAGATGCAAGCAATAAAAATTCACTCATGCCTTCCATATCCGATTCCATTTCATTGACAATTTCTATATACTGGTCGGCAAGCAAAGAAATTGGTATATCATATATATTTAATTTATTTTTTTCAATCAGGCGGCATAGCAGTTCCATAGAGCCTTGGTAAGTTTCTGTTTTAACATTAAACATGTAAATACCTTCCGAAAAATAAAAAGGGGAGATTTTTATGGGGATTTTGGGCGGGATTTTAGCATATCTCGGCAACCTAAACTTTGCGTCGGGAAAGTTAGCGGAAGCAGAAGCCTTTTATAAAAAAGCAGTAAAAAGAAAAGCAGGTAACGGACTTCCGTATCTTAACTACGCAATTTTATTGTTAGGGCAGGGCGGTAGAACAGCAGACGCAATTGACTTATTGGAAAAATCGTTGACCGTAAAAAAACGCTCTGCACTTACAGAAAAAAACATATACATAACACGCGTGACTGCATTTTGGCTGCACGGCGATTTAGACCGCGCAACTGATGC
>JAISIJ010000153.1 GCA_031262245.1 Oscillospiraceae bacterium
ATTATTGTAGATTCAGGAAGTGCAAAACCGGCTAAGAATATCAAAGAAATTCGTGATGTTCTTGGTGTTCTTCCGGCTGACAATTTAATTAATGCAAGTCATGTGCTGGTAGTTGAGGGCGAAGATGACCAAATAGCACTTAGTAAACTTTTGCTTAATATGAGTTCGACTCTAAAATCCGCTTTGCAAAAAACACATTAGTAATACAAACCTTAGCCGGAGCATCAAATCTGAATTACACATTAAAAATGCTTCGGTCAATGTTTTGTAATTGTTTTGTGTTTCTTGACCACGACGAAGCAGGAATGCGTGCCGGCCAAAATGCCATAGACCATAAATATATCACCCACGCCGATATAAAATACACTGTCTGTAACGGGCAAACTGAATCCGAATTCGAGGATTGTCTGAACCCTAATATATATAGTCAGAAAATAAAAGACGATTTTGGAGTAGATATACATAGTAGTAGTTATTTTAAAGGAGATAAAAAATGGTCTGACAGACTCAAAAAGACATTTTTAAGTCAAGGGCAACCATGGACAGACAATATAGAAAAAAAAGTGAAATTAGCTGTGGCAAATAGTATTCCGGATAATCCTGATGAAGCATTAATACCACAAAAAAGGGTCTTCAATAGATGCTTTGAAAAGTGCATTAGAGGACTTCATTCAGAGCAAGACTTGATGAAAATCCGCTGCTGTTTTTTGAACTTAGAGGAATTGATTTTGAAGAGCTGATTAGAAAATCCTCCGCCGAAAAAATGAACGAACTACTTAAAAATGCCGACAAAATTACAAAACGTGTTATCCCGAATGCCGATATATTCGATATTTTCGGTATTTAGATGTGAGATATTTGATGGAAAACATTTACCATTTGACCCATCAACTCCTATGTTGTAAATATATGCTGTCAAGGTTTGAATGTAATACACACACGCCCATCCTAAAGGACAGGCGTGTTTGTTCATATTCACATTTTTTCGTTTTTTAGGTCGTTGATTTGCTGTTCGGTTAGACCGGTTATTTTTTCAACATCTTTTATAGATAAGCCGATTTTCAAAGCATTAATCGCATTTTCAAATGCTTTTTTTAACGCTCCCTGTTGTAATCCCTGTTGTAATCCTTGTTGTATACCCTCTTCACGCCCTTCTTGTATACCCTCTTCACGCCCTTCTTTTTTGCCAATCTCCTTGCTCATGGTCATGTCGTGAATGTAGTCATTTTCAGCCTTTTGGCGAGCAAACAAGTTGTAACGCTCCTGCTCGTTCTTGCTGATTGACGTAAGTGCATTTGTAGCCACTTTGAACGCCTCCTCTCTTTCGATGAGTTCCAAAAAAGTTTTTTCATAGTCGGGATTGTCGATACATTTTAGATAGAATGCCCATCGCTCTGCATTGCTCATTTCGGCAACATTTTTGTTCTCGATAAGTTTGCCTATCTTGTCAAGTTCAATGACGATTGCACATATTTTGTCACTCAGTTTGATGCCGGATTCGTCCGTGAGATAAAATTTGCGGATAAATTGCTCGTCTTTCCAGATTGTGTAATCGCAAAACGCAACGCAATAAGTCTTCTTGTAATCGCTGTAAACTTTTTGCTTATCCTGTTTTGCGAAATTGTAATATTTTCAGATGCACCAAATGAGCGTGAAATTAAGCATTTAAATGAAGTAATAAGGCTAAAGATAACGGAATTATTGTGTTCTGATTTTCTTGTTATTTAATAAGACTGATTTTAGCGAGGTCAAGTTCGTGAGGTTTACCTTGCATATCGGCGTAACCCAATAGGATACCGATTTCAAAACCTTCTGCGAATCCTAACGTTTTTTTGAATTCATCACGTTTATTTCCGGCAAAGCAAAATGCCGTAAAACCGCACATACAGCTTTGAATTCCTAAGGAAGTCGCAGCAAGACAAACATTTTCAGCTAAAATGCCGCAATCGAAAAGCTCCGCACCCGGTGGGGTAGCTGACTTTATCGCAACAATCATCATACAAGATGCGTTATAAAAAAGTTTCCCGCCGCGTGATTGAATTCGCTCAAAAAGCGATTTATCCGGCATTGACTTCATCAAATCAAGCCCCTCTGTTTCCATTTCACTCATTAGTTCTTGATTTTTTAAAAGGATAACTTGCCATAACTGACGGTCCATACCGCTCGGTGCGGCTACAGCTGCTTTTGCTATTGTTTGTAAGTCTTTATCACACGGCAACTTGTCTGTAAATTTTCGACAGGAATAACGTGTAAAAATTGAATTTAATGTTTCGTTCATTTAGATTACCTCTTTAAAATTTATGGGTCTTGATAAGATTAGAATAGTATGGTATACTATAAAATAGGGTCAAGATAATGAAAAACAAGTATATTTACCATTCAAAATCTCTGCAATGTCATACCCGACAACAGCCGAAATTAAGCCTTTCAAAGCCGGTCGTGTTTCTTCCGAGGTCATAATTTTCTTGAAAATTGCATCATCTCTCGACGGAATTTTTCAATCCGGTGGAATACATAATCCTCGCCACTACAACATCTATATGTAAATGACGAAAAAATTCCCATTTTAATTTTCTGCAAATCCATTATACCATATTATTTCACACTTGTCAAGAGGGAAATTTGAAAATTTTATCACAAACATACAAAAGCCCACAACCACGGGCTTTTTTGTTATTTTATATTGCATTATTTTCGATGTTTATACATAAATAAATATTAATGTTAAACAGTTTGAATTTGGATAACAATAGCAAATCCGGTATAAGTTTCCCATTTATCGGCTGTTTTTGCTGCTCTAAAAGACAATCCCAAAAGTAAACTCGATAACAGGGTTAATTTTCCTCTGGGATATTGATAGTGCGCTTATGCGGGCAGGAAGACTTGATGAGAAATTTCATATTCCGTTGCCTGATTACGAAGCAAGAAAACAAATATTGTTAAATAATTTCAAAGAAATACCACTTGAAGATGGTATAGACTTTGATGATTTAGCAGCTAAAACTGATGGATTCAACGGAGCAGATATGGCTGAATTTTGTTATAGATGTACTGATAATGCTTTTGAACGCTCTGTACAAGAAAACAGCAAGACAGGTGATGATATCGTAACTAAATCTGATATTGAGAAAACGCTGTCAAGTTTTCATAGTAGTGTTCAAAAACAAGATATCGAAAAACTTGAGAATTTTAAATCGCAATATGATTCTTAAAGTAAGTCATAACGAAATAAATAAACGCTGATATTTTCGGCGTTTATTTTGTTATAATGAGTCATTTTTGTTTGATATAAAAACCAATATTAAAATATTATGTCATGAAAATTAAAAACAATGATGTTATCTATACTTACAAAATAATGCACAATAGCAATTTTGCCTCATGTTATGATAATGCTGAATGGTCGTTATTTTGTTATAAACCACAATGAGAAAAAATTAATTTTTTC
>JAISIJ010000164.1 GCA_031262245.1 Oscillospiraceae bacterium
CGTCCCAATCGTCGTCATAGCGGTCATCGTCGTAATAGTCGTCATAGTCGTAACGGTCATCATAATCATAATAATCGTCGTCATAGTAAATTCTGCCGTCAGCTCCGATAGATGTTGTATAAGGTTGTGTAGGATTTGCAGCGTCAGACGAAGTAGTTACTGCAGAGTCTGAGGGGAGGAGATTATCGGGAGTAAATGGATTATTACCTTGGATTATCTCTTTAGCAGCTTGATTTTCAGAACCATTTCCGCAGAAAATCTCAATATCACCGAAATTAGATTCTATTTCAACTATAACATCGCCGGCAATTCTTGAGTATTGTTTACTTCTTGCTCCGTTAAATTCCAATTCCCCGAATTCTTGATAAATTTCAAAAGCATAGGGGGCAGAAGATACGTTTTCACGGAACATAGGACGCTCAAGGCTTATTTTTAAATCACCGAATTCACATTCAAAATGTGCTCTTTTATAAACATCACCGCTGAAATATATAGTGCCGTAGTTAGAAGTTAAATCAAGAACTTGGGTATAGCAGTTTGTAATATCCATTTCACCGAAGTCTGAATCAATTTCTGCATTTCTTGTTGCAACAACATTTCTTACGGTAATATCACCGAACTCTGAAGATATATCTAAATTTGCAAGTGTGAAATTGTTATTCATAGCCATATCAACGTTGCCGTAACTTGTTTCAATGTTTAAGGATTCAATCTGGTTTGAGGTGAGGTAGAGGTTGAATATGGGTTGAGGATTAGCGTGAAGTCCGTTAAAATCCAGATATTTATCGTCAAACATTATGAAAGAAACGAATTGCTCATTTTCACCGTTTAAATAATCGAATGTCGCATATGCACCGGAAATAGTAGCAGTTAATTTTGTTTCTCTGAAATCTTCAATTACAACTCTCGGATTTTCAGAAACTTCTTTAATCCTGTAATTACCGTAAGAGGTGTCAAAATTGATAATTTTAGCGGCACTTATATCATAGACTTGATTTGGCGTTATACCGCTGTAATCCGCTTTTGTTCCGCCGCTTATTGCACCTATTGAGAAAAAGCAAACAGAAACGCAGAGTAAAATTAAACCGATTTTTACGTGTTTGGAATAATTCCAAATGCCTTTACTTGATGATTTTTTAGTTGCATTAGAAATTTTCTCTTTTGTTTCTTTAAAAAATTCTTTGAAGTTCATAATTATACCCCTTCCATAATTACAGTTTTCTTAATGAATAAGGCTTTGAAGAAAGAATGTGTTACGATAGATACACCTACGGAACACCATTTTATTGCAATAATGATTGGTTTGAAAACAAAGAACCCTAAACTGTAAAGCCCTAAACCCATTCCGAAAAATGTTAAACCCACAGCGGTTGTTGTAAAGATATTTACAAACCCCACGACTGTTATTATAAAAGCACATACTATTAATGATAATAACAATGCTCCCATTGTAATAACTGCCGCTAAAGCAACACCCCAGAAAGCTATAAGCAGACCTCCCCATATTGGGAAACCTATTATTGCAAAGACAATTGCGATGGTGTTGGGTTTGCTTGTCACTTCGGTTTTTATGTTTTTGTTGTTAAAGCCAAAATCGTCTTTTTTGTTTTGTTTAATGACGGCGAGTATGCCGCTTCCACGTTTAATCTCGTCGGCAATGTCATAAGGAGAGCCTAATTTTTCGGTGAGTTTTTCAATATTTTCACCGCTTTCCTCTGCACCGTCAAATATTTCTTCGTAATAACGAATAGCCTCCTTGCGTTCGTTTTCTTCAAGGTCACGCAAATTATTATCTAATTCACGGATAAATTCTTTTCTGTTCATAGTAATCTCCTGTTTAAATTACTTTTATATTTTTGATTGTTTTGTTTTAATAATCGCCCGTGTAGTTAATTTAACAATTGAGTTAAATAATGCCGCGAAATACCTGCGGGTGTTACCCGCCCGCGAAATACCTGTGGGTGTTACTTGCCGATGTTACCCGCCGTAGAGGACGTGTTCGACTCGTTGCTTGTAGTCATTCCAGTCGTTGCGATATTCTGTCAGGAGGTCTTTACCTCTGGGGGTAATGGTGTAATAGCGGCGGTTGCGACCCATATGCTCTTTGTCATATGCTTGCAGACACTCGTCTTTTTGCAATCGTCGCAAAACCGGGTAGAGTGTACTTTCCGATACTTCAATTGCGGCGGCTACCTCCTGTGTTATTTTATAGCCGTAATTATCCTCCTTACCAACTATAGACAACAACATAGCATCCAGCAATTTACTTGTTATATTAATAGCCAATATTGTTCACCACCTATATATTATTTATACATACATATTGTTTGCTTATGTATATTGTTTGTTTAAATATATTATCAATTTATATATATTATACACGATATAATATTATCGTCAATAAAAAATCTAAAAAAATATGCACAAAGTTTATTGTGCATATTTGTATATATTATATAAATAGTCATAAAAAGACTATAAATTTATACGTTTTTGGTCTTGCCAAATGCAGATACAATTGGTATAATAACAGAGAACATTGCGGAGATTAGCAATTGCTTTTGCGTAAGAGCAACTAACGAGAAAATCGGTTGCAAAAGCGGAGAGTATATTGCGGAGAATATTACAACGGCAGAGAATAATACCGCTAATAAAAGTTGAGGATTGGAAAAATATTTAACAGTAAAGATATTGCCGCTTTCGGATTTACATTCAAAAACGTGAAGCAATTGGGAGAGTACTAAAGTCAATAATGCACAAGTGCGGGCAACATCTGTTCCGAAACCTAAACGCAGTATTGTTGTAAAACAACCTAAAGTACAAAGCCCAATCATAATTCCTCTGAAGATAATCCTTGAGAGTAACCCATTGCTGAAAAAGCTTTCATTATTTGAACGAGGCGGACGATACATAATATTTTTTTCCGGACGTTCGAGGCTTAAAGCCAATGCCGGAAGACCGTCTGTTATAAGGTTTACAAGTAAAATCTGAACAGGGAGCAAGACAAGAGGAAATCCCATTAATATACCTAAAAACATTGTCAGGACTTCACCGATATTACAGGAGAGCAAGTATCGTACAAATTTACGGATATTAGCATAGATAGTACGTCCCTGTTCAACTGCTTTAACAAGAGTTGCAAAATTATCGTCCATAAGAATAACATCTGCCGCTTCTTTTGCAACATCTGTTCCTGTTAATCCCATTGACACACCTACATCTGCTTCTTTGATAGCGGGTGCATCGTTAACACCGTCCCCTGTCATTGTAACAATATGCCCTTTTTGTTTGTAAGCACGAACAAGTCGCAGTTTATGTGAGGGATTTACCCTTGCATATACACAGTAGTCTTCTAAATCTCGCAGTAAATCACTATCGGAGAGTTTGTCGAGTTCCGCTCCCGTGATAACTTTTCCCGAAGGTTTAAGTATCCCGGCTTGTTTTGCTATAGCCGTTGCGGTGTTTTTATGGTCGCCTGTTATCATAACAGTTTTGATTTTAGACCTTGCACAGAGTTTTATAGCCTCAATTGCCTCTGCACGGGGAGGGTCAAGCATACCTGCAAGACCTAAGAAAATATTGTCTTTTGCAAGAGCTATTACTCTTAATGCATCGCTTGCTAATTCTTCTGCCTTTTTTGTGATTTTTTTGCGATATTCAATAGTCATCGGCAAAGTTTCTTTTCCTATCTGAATAAAAGAACATTGCGGCAGAATAACATCAAAAGCCCCTTTTGTAAATGTAATACTGTGGTTTGAATTGGTTTTAACCATAACAGACATATATTTCTTACTGCTGTCAAAAGGGTCTTCGTCGAATTTGCTGTATTTTCCCGAAAGATTTTCGGCGGTGATATTACCTTTTTTTGCACAAACCATTAAGGCTATCTCTGTTGCTTCACCGATAAACCTGTCGTCTTTGATACTTGCAGTTTCGCATATAACACAACACTCAAGTAATGCTGTTAAATCCGCAGTTGCACGCACATTTATTTTATAAGGTGCATTATCAACCACTTCAACTATCTCACCTGTTCCGTAACCTGTTCCGGTAACGGCATAGTCTTTGTTGCCTGTATATATTGCTTTAACAGTCATTTTATTTTCTGTAATAGTCCCCGTTTTATCAGAACATATTACAGAAGTACAACCCAAAGTTTCAACGCTGTGCAAACGATTGACAAGTGCTTTTTGCTTTAACATTCTGTTTACCGCAAGAGCAAGAGCAATTGTAACCGTTGCAGGTAAACCCTCGGGAATAGCCGCAATAGCAATGGTTATGCCTGTCATAAGCATTTCAAATACAGGTTCACCCCGAATTACTCCCGCTCCGAAAACGATGAAACAAACTGCAACACATATTATTGCAACAATCTTACCTAATTCCCCTAAGCGTTTTTGCAAAGGTGTTTCAACAGTTTCAATTTCACCTAATAGTGAAGATATTTTACCGATTTGTGCATTTTTCCCTGTTGCAATAACTTTTGCCAGTCCATTACCGCTGACAATATTTGTTCCCGAATAAATTATATCAGATTTATTTAAGGAATTGTCGGTATCATATATATTACCTATAGTTTTTGTTACGGGAACACTTTCTCCTGTGAGAATTGCTTCATCCG
>JAISIJ010000494.1 GCA_031262245.1 Oscillospiraceae bacterium
TGTTGTATATCGTAAAAAAAGAAAATATGACGAAGCTTTGAAATATCATTTTAAAGCTTTAAATATTCGTGAAAAAGTTTTAGGAGAAGAACATCTCGATACAGCAATTTCCTATAATAATATTGGATACGTATATAGTGAAAAAGACAAATACGAAGAAGCTTTGGAATACTATGTTAAAGCTTTGAAAATTCATATAAAAAAATCAGGAGAGGAACATCCTAATACTGCAAGGTTCTATAATAATATCGGTGTTGTATATCGTAAAAAAAGAAAATATGACGAAGCTTCGACATATCTTTTTAAATCTTTGGGAATTCGTGAAACAGTTTTAGGAAAAGAACACCCTGATACTGCAATGTCTTATAATAATATTGGTACTCTACACAATAGAAAAGGCGAATACGACAAAGCTTTTGAATATTATCATAAAGCTTTGAAAATTCGTAAAAAAGTTTTAGGAGAAGAACACCCTGATACTGCCATGTCTTATAATAATATTGGTACTATATGTAGTAAAAAAGGCAAATACAACAAAGCTTTGAAATATCATTTTAAAGCTTTAAACATTCGTGAAAAAATTTTAGAAAAAGAACATCCCAATACAGCAATGTCCTATAATAATATTGGTTTTGTATATAATAAAATAGGCGAATATGACAAAGCTTTAGAAAATTATTTTAAGGCTTTGGAAATTTATAAAAAAGTTTTAGTAGAAGAACACCCCGATACTAAAAATACTCTCTATAATATCAAATTTTGCCAAGAAGCAAAAGCAAAGAAAGAAACGGAAGAAACACAAGAACAGTAATTATTTTCCGCTCTTTATAAACAAAAAAATCCCCCTTGACAAAGGGGATTTTTTCATATATAGTTAAGCCAATGTCAGCTGAACTGCCAACTACAACAAGTGATAGAGAACTTCGAGAGGTGAAAACCACAGGGAATAATAGAAAAACAAAAAAGAAAATTTTTTATTTCACTTTACAAATTAGGGTTTTAAATTGTTTTATTAATGAGTGCTCAAGAAGAAAGTAAAAGGAGGTGGCAGAGTGGACTTTGAAGAAGTTTACAAAAGAAATGTTGATACTGTTTATAGGGTGTGTTTCGGGTATCTGAAAAATGTTCAGGACACACAAGATGCGGTTGAAGATACTTTTGTGAAGATATTGCAAAAACCTGTTAAGTTTGAAAATGCAGAACACGAGAAAGCGTTTCTTATTAAAACGTCTGCAAATATTTGCAAAAACATTTTAAAGCATTGGTCGAGGAAGAATGAAAATATTGAAGATTATGAAAATCTTTCCGTTAATCAAGGTTTTGAAATAGACGAAACTTTACAGGAAGTTTTGAATTTAAGTCCGAAACTGCGTTCAGCCGTATATCTCTATTATTATGAGGGGTATCCCACAAAAACAATTGCCAAACTTTTGGGAACAACAGATACGGCTGTAAGAATGAGACTTTCCGAGGCAAGAAAACAGTTAAAAGCTAATATCGAGGAAAATAACAGAAATTTTGAGTTAGCACTCGGTGTTACAAGCGAAAATTGAGGTGAAGAAAATGATTAAAAATTACGATTTACAAAATTCTTTTGATAAAATAAAACCCTCCGAAACACTTAAAGAGCAAATGTTGGGAAATATCAAAGCAAAACAAAATGTTTCTCTTTATACTAACCGTAGGTTTACTTGGAGAGCAGTTGCACAATATACAGTATGTTTTGTATTTGTTGCGGGGATTGCAAGCGGAGCGTTATATCTCAATAAGAATAATAAAGACAAAGAACCGTTAAGCGGTACAAACTTGGGTGTTGCAAGTGACGGTGTTACTTTTACCGATAACACAGCTGAAACAGATATTATTAAACAAGTGTATCCCGAAGAATTTTTGGAACAATTGGAACTTGAAGAAGAGGCAAACACCGACGCTCTATATTCCGAAGAATTTTTGAAACAGATGGAACTCGAAGAGGAGGCGAAAGCCGACCTTAACGGTGACGGAAAAATAGGAGATTTAGATGCTGAAATGTATCTGTATTATGAGGCAGACACAACAGGCAGAAGTAATTTTCTCCAATATGAACTGAAAAAACGCATTGACAGCGGCACACAGGAATATTATAAAGTGGCTATCAGCAGTAACTATGACTATACACAAGGTTATACTACTGATGACGGCACAACAATTGACGATATTGACTTTGAAAATATGACTGAAGAAATGCAGGAAAAATACCACAAATTCTTAATAGAAGCTTTTCAAGTTTATATGCAGGAAGTCGGAGCAAAATATAATATTTCGGATATATACTCTCTCTCAACCGATAATGGTCCGTCTATGAAAAGATTTTCCGGATTAAGCTATGATACACCTTGGTCTTTGCAATTTGGAGCAATTGTTAATGAAGAACAAATTAATGCAATGCTCGCAGACGACTATTATTTAGCTGATTGGGAGGCTGTTAAGGGAGCTTTAGAGGAAACCTTAAATCCCAGTTATGTTCTTGACAATATTGATTTAGAGGAAGTAGACGAAAACCTTGCAAAAGACCGATATTACCGTATCGTTGACCTTATAGCCAATTGGGACAAAGGTGCTTACGGCAATTTACACCCCGAATACTGGGATGAACCCGAGAAATATGAATTTCCTCTTAATGGTGAGTATTTCGTAACTCCCGACTACGGAACATATTTCACAAAATATGTTGACGAAAACGGTATGAAAGTTCATTACTCTGCGGATATGGACTATCCTCAACGCTTTACAGCCCCCGAATCTCTCCTTGAGAAATATGCCGGTGAAAATTTCAATAACCTCTATGTTCCCATTGCAGATATGTGCCAAAGCTATACAGGCATTTTTTCAGGTGAGGTATTAGATATTTATAACTGTGCTTTTTCTACCCAAGACGATGACGGAGAGTATAAAATATTCCCGTTCACAAAAATTGAAATTAAAGTTAATAAATCCTATGCCGTGGACGACCGTATTGCTCCTCAACATCAAGGTTTAGAGGGTGAAACTGTTAGTATTTTCTATACCGGCGGTTATATGCCTGAAAGTGAACTACTCAGCGACGAAACAGGTCAAGTAACTCACGTTGTGAAAAGCCCTGAAGAAGTTGACGAAGGCTTTGAAAAATTGTATGTTGTTCATAACTCCAATTCAGTTATTTGTTCTAATAATTTAGAAGTAGGTGCAAATTTCCTTTTCTTCACTAATGCTACTGATTTTAATGCAGAGGGCGGCGAATACAATTATGTTCTCCCGGCGTTCGCTAACAATATGCTTTTGGATTTAGGTGCAACTCACCCCGATATACCCGATTTTGAAAACGCATATATGTCCTCCGGCATCCTCAACGTTTCCACAGACCCCGAATATGCTTTAGAATTCCCGCAAACAGATTATCTCTTAGGTGAAGAGATAGAGAAATATATTGCAAACAAGTAAGTATAAAAAGCACCTTATAAGGTGCTTTTTCTTTTCTATTCTTTCCTGTGGTTTACACCTCTCGAAGTTCCCTTTTTCACTTTTCTACTCGTTTTAGAGTTATACTACTCTCGAAGTTCCGTAGTTATTTTCATAGTTGGCGATTTAGCTGACGTGATTTGACTTAGTGTGAAAAATCCCCTTTTACAAAGGGGATTTTTTAAGCGGACTGGGTTAGATATTTGTTATTTTTTGAGGTAGGGGAAGTGTTTTTTGTATTTTTTTAGCGTGCGGGGGCGGATATTTAATATTTTAAAAGGCAAGGTTCGGTTAAAATATAAAAATTCTCTTCCACACTTCTCAAAATAACAAATATCTAACCCAGTCCGCTAAAAAAAATTCCGCCGTGCCGGCGGAATTTTACACATACAGTTAAACCAAAGCATATGAACTGCCAACTATGAAAAGAAATAGGGAACTTCGAGAGCCGCCCCCACAGGAACTATTAGAAAAGTGAAAAAGGGAACTTCGATAGCTGCCGCCCCTGCAACTATCAGAAAAGAGAAAAATTTTATACTTATTTGCCTAAAATACAACCTCTTTCTGTTATTTTTTCTATTAATATATACATTGACAATGATTTTTTCGGTGCTATAATAAAGTATATAATAAAAAGCAGAAAAGAGATTGATATATGAGAAAAACAAAAATAATTTGCACTTTAGGTCCTGCAACAGATGATGATAATGTTTTAAGAGAGATGATGCTTGCGGGAATGGATGTTGCCAGACTTAATTTTTCACATTCCGACCACGAGGGACATAAAAAACGTGCCGAACAAGTCAGACGTATCAGCGAGGAGCTTAATCTCCCTGTTGCACTTTTAGCCGATACTAAAGGTCCTGAAATACGTTTAGGTACATTCAAAAAAAGTGATATTATCCTCAAAGAAGGCGACCATTTTACTTTAACCACGGAAGATATTGAGGGAAACTCAAGCATTTCTTCTGTAAGCTATAAAAATCTCCCCGAAGATGTATATAAAGGTACTGTTATTCTCATTGACGACGGGCTTATTGCTCTTGAAGTTGAAAGTGTTATCGGTAATGAGATTATTTGTAAAGTCCTAAACGGCGGTGCTGTCTCTGCTCATAAATCTATAAATATCCCCGGTGCATCTTTAAATATGCCCTTTTTAAGTTCTGCCGACAGGTCGGATATACGTTTTGCAGTCGAGAATGATTTTGATTTCATTGCAGCCTCATTTACTCGTACGGCACAGGACATTGTTCTCTTAAGAGAAGAATTAAACCGTCTTAACTGCGAAAACATTAAAATAATAGCTAAAATCGAAAACTCTTCCGGCGTTGCGAATATCAACGGCATACTCCCTGTTGTTGACGGTATTATGGTTGCAAGAGGTGACTTGGGTGTTGAAATTGCACTTGAAGAAATACCCTCCATTCAAAAAAAACTTATCAAAAAAGCCTATTCTTCGGGAAAAATTGTTATAACCGCAACACAAATGCTTGAGAGTATGGTACACAATCCCCGCCCAACTCGTGCTGAAACAAATGATGTTGCAAATGCAATTTATGACAGCACCTCCGCAATTATGCTGTCAGGTGAAACAGCAACAGGGCATTATCCTGTTGAAACAGTTAAAACAATGGCAAGAATTGCAATACGCACAGAAAAAGACATTGATTATAAAAAACGTTTTAACGAACGTGACGGCGATGACCTCTGCAACATAACCAACGCAATATCTCACGCAACTTGCTCCGCCGCCCACGACCTCGAAGCTCGTGCGGTAATCACAGTAACCAAAACAGGCACAACCGCTAAAATGCTTTCAAAATACCGCCCCTCCTGTCCCATAATCGGTTTTTCAACCGATAAAAAAACCGTTCGTCAACTCAATCTCTCTTGGGGTGTTGTTCCCCTCCTTATGTCCGAAGAATCCGACACCGACAGTCTTTTCCATTCCGCAATAGAAATAGCTTGCACCCACAACCTCCTCGTTGACGGTGACTTAATCGTACTCACCGCCGGTGTTCCCATAGGTTTACCCGGCACTACAAATATGCTCCGTATCCACGTTGTCGGCGATTCTCTTTAGTTTTCTTTTTTGTTTCTCTGATAGTTCCTGTGGTTCACACCTCCCTGAGTTCCCTAATTCTTTTAGTAGTTGGCACACTTTAGGCTTTGGTTTAACTTAATATAAAAATGCCCTTTTTCAAAGGGCATTTTTTTAGCTAACTGGGGTGGATATTTGTTATTTTAAGAGAGTGAAGAGAATTTTTTTACATTAAGCTAACTCTTGCCGTTCACGATAATAAATATCTAACCTCGTAAGCTTAAAAAATACCCTTTGAAAAAGGGTATTTTTATATACAGTCAAACCAAAGCCTAAAGAGTGTCAACTACTAAGAAAAGTAGGGAACTTCGATAGTTGCGGTTTCCTGCAACTATCAGAAAACTAAAAATAAAGAAAAGAGTTGACAGGGAGGAGAGAGGTGTGTTATAATGTGATTAAATGTTAAAGGAGATTGAAAAATGGTATATGTACTTTTGGCAAACGGATTTGAAGATATTGAAGCTTTGACACCTGTGGATATGTTAAGGAGAGCGGGGATTGAGTGCAAAACCGTTGGTATCGGTGAGGATGCGATTGAAGTTGAGTCAGCTCACGGTATTACGGTTACAACTGATATAACAGAAGATTGGCTTGCTGTTACCGATGATAAGGTTGAATTTGTTGATTATGACGAAAAAGATAAGAAAACATTAACTGAAGTAAAGTTGGATATGCTTATTTTACCCGGAGGTATGCCGGGAACGAAAAATCTCGAAGAATCCGATACTGTTCAGGCACTTCTGGATTATTGTGTTTATAACGACAAATATATTGCCGCAATCTGTGCCGCTCCGAGTATTTTGGGGCATAACGGTATTTTACAGGAAAAAAGAGCAACTTGTTACAAGGGTTATGAAACAGAATTGGACGGAGCAACCTATGTTAATGAAAAAGTAGTTGTTGACGATAAAATTATCACATCCCGTTCGGCGGGAACTGCTTTGGAATTCTCCCTTGAATTAGTGAAAATTCTTGCAGGGGAAGAGAAATATAACAAATTGGTGAAATCTTTATTGATATGACAAAAAATGAAACAAGAAAATATTTTTCCGATATTCGTGGTAATATACCACAAGATTTAAAGAAAGAGTATGATAAAGCGATTACGGATAAAATAAAACGGTTGGATTTATTTAAAATCTCCGAAACCATTCTTGCTTATTATCCTATTAAATCGGAGATTGATATACGTCCATTGTTTTCGGAAAAGAGAATTGCTTTGCCGAAAACAATTAAAACTCAAGGTAAGCGAGATAAACTTGAGTTTTATGAATTTACCGGAGAAACCGAGGTTATTCGAGGTATTCCTGAGCCGGTTTCGGATATTAAAATAACCGATTTCAATAAAACGTTGGCTGTTGTGCCGGGACTTGCAATGGACAAACGCGGTTACAGACTGGGTTATGGCGGCGGTTTTTATGATATGTTTTTAGCTGAACACCCTCTTGTAAGGCGTGTGGGTGTTTGTTACGGAAATTGCTTTACCGCTGAATTACCGACAGACAGTTGGGATATTCAGCTTGATATTATTATTACTGATTAGGTGTTATGGACGAAAATAAAGAAAAAGAATTAGAATTGGAAAAACTTCTTGAACAGGTAGCCGGATTAATAGATATCGGCGATAAAGTCAGCAACAGCGGAGATAATAATCAGAAACAAGCTGAAAATCCTATTTCTGTTGAAAACCAAGACCTACCGCAAGAACTGATTATCACAACCGATTCTGCAAAAAAAGAAGTAAATCGAAAAAACAAGAATATTGACGATATTCCCGAGGAATTATTGGCTGAAGAAAACACGGATATTATCGACAAAAGGTCAATTCCCGAAGAAATACCGCCGGAATTGTTATCGGAAGATATTCCTGCCCTGAAAGAAGAACATTTCCCTGCCTCCGGAAAAATAGAAGTTGCAGGGGACGTTTTGTATGTCAAAGAGGAAGAAGTTGAAGAGGTTTTCCCGGATATTGCAGAGGGTGAAATTTCAGAACAGATTGAAGATACTATAAAGAAAGTCAGACAGCTTTCTCCCGAACAGCTTTTAAAACAGAAGAAAAAACGTATTCGCAAAAAAGCGGTAATGGGTTTATGGCATTTATTTTCTATTGCAAGAGTAATTTTTATACTCCTTGCATCTGTATATCTATCAATAAAAGCTATTGATTACGGCAGTGAATTTTTAGGGATAGACCGCCCCGAAAAATTACAGCTTATCAAGATAGAATCGGGTATGACTGCGGACGATATTGCGGATAAGTTGGTAGCACAAAACGTTATAACCAAGAAAAATATGTTTAAACTGACAGTACGTTTGCGAAAAGCCGGCAGCAGTTTTGTCACAGGAGAGCATTATGTTTCCGCAAATATGGGCTATACCGATATTATTGAGGAAATGACTACCGTTATTGAACGAGATACTGTCAGAATTACCTTTAAAGAGGGTATTTACCTTAAAGAGGCGGCAGATTTATTGGCAAAAAACGGTGTTATCGGCAAAGTGACAGGGGATACTTCAGCAGAAGATAAAGAAGAATATGCTTTGCATTTTATCGAAGTGTTTAACAGCTATATGAATGGGTATAAATTTGAAAAATATCTTGAAGACCCCATCGACACTGCATTTTATCCCAGAGAGGGCTTTTTCTTCCCGTCAACCTATGAATTTTACCAATATAAAGAAGAGGAAGATATAGATGTTGTTTGTGCAAAGATTTATGACGCTTTAGATGCAAGTATTGACGACAAAATGCTTTATCAAATGCAGTTAAAAGGCTATAGCATTAATGATTTGCTTGCTTTATCCTCTGTTGTTCAAATGGAAGCTCCGAGTATGGAAGAAATGAAAAAAGTTTCAAGTGTTTTCCAAAATCGTTTGAAAAATCCAGCCGGTATCGGCAGAACACAGCCTTATCTTGAAAGCGACCCAACCAAGAAATATGTTGAAGAAGTTATCCGACCGAATATGGACCCGGGAGCAGTCAGAAATAAAATTATGTTAGCGTATGACACTTATCAAACCGCCGGATTGCCGCCCACAGCCATATGCAACCCCGGGCTTGAGGCTATCACCGCCGTACTTTATCCCGAAAATACCAATTACTATTATTTTGCGGCGAATATCGACACCAAAGAAACACTCTATGCCTACAATCTTGCCGGACAAAATGCCAACCTCGAAATTATTCAGCAACAATATGAAGATGCCCTAAATACTGAAATTTCTTAGTTTTTCAGTATCTGATAGTTGCAGAGAACCGCAGCTATCGAAGTTCCGTATCTGTCATTGCAATTGGCGGTTTAGCTGACGTTACCACGACTGGTGTGTTGTTTGTCTGATTGTGACTGATTATTTT
>JAISIJ010000495.1 GCA_031262245.1 Oscillospiraceae bacterium
ACATATGGTATAGTTTCTCGCTATGGATTAGTTGCATTTGCATCTTCTTTAGACCAAATAGGTCCAATGGCAAATACTGCTGAAGATTGCGGAATTATACTCAATGTAATATCCGGATATGACCGAAAAGATGGAACTTCTGCAAAAATATCAACTGAAGATTTTACTTCAGAATGTGAAAAAAGTCAAAAAGGTACAAAAATTGCTCTTCCAAAAGAATTTTTAGATGGTGCAGACCCTGATGTTTCCAATGCAATTTTAAAAACTGCTGATTATTATAAGAATTTGGGTTGTGAGATTATTGAAACTTCAATGCCATCTTTTAAATATGCAATCGCCGTGTACTATCTTATTGCATCTGCCGAGGCAGCATCAAATCTTTCCAGATATGATGGAATAAAATATGGATATCGTTCAAAAAAGGGAGAAACTTACGATGAACTTGTAAAAAATACTCGTTCGGAGGGCTTTGGCGATGAGGTAAAGCGTCGTATTTTATTGGGAAATTATGCACTTTCAAGTGGCTTTTATGATGCATATTATGGAAAAGCTTGTGCTTTAAAACAAAAAATTCGTGAAGAATATAACGCAATTTTTGAGAAAGCTGATGTGATTTTGACTCCGACTGCTCCAACTCCCGCTTTCAAATTGGGCGAGAATATTACCGACCCTGTTAAGATGTATTTGGCAGATATTTGCACAGTTACAGTAAATATTGCGGGGCTTCCGGCTATATCTGTTCCGTGCGGTGAAAGTCAAAAAATGCCCATTGGAGCAAGTATTGTAGGAAAGGCTTGGCAAGAATCTAAAGTAATCGGTGTGGCTAATGCGTTGAAATTTTAAATTTGAATAAATTATAATAGGAGCAAAAAAATGGCTTATATCCCAGTTATCGGACTTGAAATACACGCAGAATTATTGACTGAAAGTAAGGTCTTTTGTGACTGCAATGCTGAATTCGGAGGTGAGCATAATTCCCGTTGTTGCCCGACTTGTACAGGTATGCCGGGAACTTTGCCCGTCATAAATCAAACTGCTGTTGAGTATGCTGTTAAGGCGGGTTTTGCCTTAAATTGTGATATTAACAAATTTTCGGTATTTGATAGAAAAAACTATTTTTATCCTGATTTACCTAAAGCTTATCAAATTTCCCAGCTTTATTATCCACTTTGTATTAATGGCAGTGTTACAATTGATGTCGGTGGAAAGTCAAAAAAGATTAGAATTAATCGTATCCATCTTGAGGAAGATGCAGGAAAACTTATCCACGATGACTGGAATGATGTGTCACTTGCCGACTATAACAGATGCGGCGTTCCGCTGATTGAAATTGTAACCGAGCCGAATATTTCTTCTGCTGAGGAAGCTCAAGCTTTTGTTGAAAAAGTTCGCTCACTCCTTATGTATGCAGAGGTTACGGATGGAAAAATGGAGCAAGGTTCGTTGCGTTGTGATGTAAATGTTTCCATAATGAAGGATACTGATACAGAATTCGGCACTCGCTCTGAAATAAAAAATCTAAATTCTGTAAAATCCATTACTCGTTCTATTGATTATGAGATAAAACGTCAAACCCGTCTTTTGGAAAGTGGTGGACGTGTTGTTCAAGAAACCCGACGTTTCAACGAAAATCGCGGTGAAACTTCCTCTATGCGTTCAAAAGAAAATGCACACGATTACAGATATTTTCCTGAACCTGACATTTTACAAGTCAATTTTACTGACGATATGCTCAATGAAATACGTCAAAAATTGCCTGAATTGCCCTATCAACGTATAGAAAGATATGTAAACGATTATAAATTATCCGAAAAAGATGCTAAGATAATCGTTGCGAAAAAGTCAATAAGTGACTTTTTTCAAGAGTGTTTGAAAATATATAATTCTCCTAAATCTATTGCTAATTTTGTAACAGGCGAACTACTAAGACGTATTAATTTGGGTGAAATCCAAGAGGATAATTTTAACTTTACTGCCGCTGATTTTGCAGAATTAGTTAAATTATCTGATGATGAAAAAGTATCTAAAAACGATGCAAAATCTATTTTCAGAGCTATGGTTGAAAATGGTGAAAAACCGCTTGAAATAGCTAAAAATCAAGGATTTTTAATCACCGTTGACTATTCTAAAGTTGATACAGTTATTAACAATATTATCACAAATAATACTGAACCTGTAGCACAATACCGTAACGGAGATATGAAAGTTTTCGGATTCTTAATGGGACTTTGTAACAAGGAACTAAAGGGTGCGGCTACTCCGAAAATTGTAAAAGAACGTCTTACCGAACTTTTGGGAGAAAGTCAAAAAAGTATAGAAAATGATGTCAAGGAGGAAAAGGGAAAAAAAAAGACTGTTAATATAGCAGAACAATCTCCTCTTGAATTGAAAAGTCAAATATCTCCCAATAATCTTTTGCAAGAATTCTCTCTTGATGAGGCTTTAAGTGCTGTTCAAAACGGTCGTTCTTTGACTTTCAGAGCTTGTATCCATAAAATCCGTACTATGGCAAAAATAACATTTATTGTATTGCGAACAGGCAGATATATTATACAATCTGTATATTTAAGCAATGACAAATTTAACCTTGACAACGTTAAAGAAGGTGTGTTTGTTGAGGTTACAGGGACAGTAAAGAATGAGGAAAAAGCTCCCAATGGGATTGAGATTTCTCTCGAAAATCTTAAAATTTTATCTGTTCCGACTTTTGAATATCCTCTGCGTGTTTCTGACAAAAAATTAGATATTGCCATCGAGACTAATCTTGATAATCGTTCTGTTACTTTAAGAAATCCTCGTGAACGTGCGATTTTTAAACTTTCTGAGGGCATTTGCGGCGGTTTCAGAGAATTTTTAATCGGTGAGGGATTTACTGAAATTCACAGTCCGAAAATTGTTTCACAAGGTGCTGAGGGCGGTGCTAATATATTCCACATTGAATATTTTGACAAACCCGCTTTTCTTAATCAGTCCCCACAATTTTACAAACAGACTGCAGTTGCTTTTTTTAACAGAGTCTTTGAAATTGCTCCTGTTTATCGTGCTGAAAAACACGCAACTTCCCGCCACATCAACGAATATATCGGTTTAGATTTTGAAATGGGATTTATAGACAATATGTATGACGTTATGTCTATGGAAACTGCTTGTTTAAAATATATTTTTGAATATCTCAAAAAATACTATGCCTATGAATTGGAATTATTAGAGGCAGATATCCCGGAAATCGGCGAAATTCCTTGTGTTACTCTATTGGAAGCGAAAGAGATTTTAGCTGAAAAAGGTTCGAGGAATAAATTAGATTTAGAGCCTGAAGATGAAGTTTATCTCTGTGAATATGCACAGAAAAAATTTAACAGCGAATTTATTTTCGTAACGCATTTTCCCTCATCAAAACCGCCTTTTTATGCAATGGACAGCCGTGAAGACAGTCGTCTTGCATATAAATTTGATTTACTTTTCAGAGGACTTGAAATTACTTCCGGGGGGCAGCGTATTCACGATTATGACGAACAGGTTGCGAAAATGCAGCGTCAAGGTCTTAATCCCGAAGATTTCAAATCTTATCTTGAGGCACATAAATACGGATTACCACCCCACGGCGGTTTGGGTATTGGCTTGGAACGTCTTGTAATGAAACTTTTGAAATTGAATAATATAAGGTATGCATCTATGTTCCCTCGTGACATTAACCGTCTTTTACCGTAAATGTTACGGCATAAAAAAGTTTACAATTTGTATAATTTAAAGGAGTATGTTATGAAAAAATTAAAAGGTAACACATTTGCTTATGCAATGGTTTTTCCGGCTGTAGTTGCAGTTTTAGGTGCTGTTTTAGTTCCGGCTATGATTGGTTGGACTGCTAAAGCAGAGGCAAGAACCCTTAGCAGCGGTGCTAAACAGGTGTATGTAAATGCACAGGCAATAGCTCAGGAATATGAAGAAAAACAAGACTTTGCTCTTAAAACAATTTACAAGAGTTCCGGCAATGATGAGCTTCCAAGCGGTATTACTTTCCAAGAAGAAATGGAAAGGAAATTTGCAGATAGTGCAGACGTAGAATGGTGTGTTGTTTTTTCAACTGAAAGTTCTTCTGTGCTTGATGCCGGAACTTGCGTTGCCGCTGTTTATGGCGAGAACTATGAGTATGGCACTTACCCCGAAAATGATTCTTTGGGGTATTATGACAGTCTTGAAGATGCTGCTTATAGTGCTGCTAAGATATATATTGAAGATTGGGCTGACGGCGAAGGCGAAAATAGTATTGATTGGGATGCAATCAAATAATGTATTTATTCAAAAGATAATAAATCAAGTCTTTACTTGATTTATTATCTTGAGAGTTTTAGGAAAAATGCACAGTTTTTTGTGGTAATGGGGAATGAATATGAAAAAGTTATTTGCTTTATCAATATTTTTTATGTTGTTATTAACAAGTTGTGCAGAAGATATTGCTTTAGATAATAATGTAGAAACGGTGGGATATTCTGACGGGTCTTTGTTGCCTGCTGATGTTGATGTTACAAATATTCCTACTCAAACAACAGTTTTTTCCGAAACCGAACCATTATCCGATGTAACTATTATTCCTACAACAACTGAATTGACAACTATTGCTACAACAACTGCTGAAATTACTACTCTTGCTACCACCACTACAGAAATTACAACCCTTTCAACTACCACCACTGCAGTTACTACTCTTGAAACTACTACCGTAAAAATGACTACAACACCTAAAGTTACTACTATTAAACAAACAACTACTCCTAAGATTACTACCATTAAACAGGTAACTACTTCTAAAGTTACTACTGTAAAAGAAACTACAACTACTAATGCTATCACAGTAGGTGATAACAATGGAAACAGTCTTTCTATTCAAGTGTTTAATATTGTAAATAAAGAACGAGTTGCTGTTGGATTGCCCGAGTTAACATATTCATATGAGTTAGAGAAAGCAGCCAATACTCGTGCGGAAGAGCTTACGAAAAGCTTTTCGCACACACGTCCCGACGGCAGAGATTGTTTCAGCGTTTATGATGATTATGGTATAAGATATGGTTATGCGGCTGAAAATATTGCTTGGGGACAAAAAAGTTCTTCTGAAGTTATGCAAGCTTGGATGAATTCTTCAGGACACAGAGGAAATATTCTCAGCCCTAATTTAACTAAACTCGGTGTCGGAGTATATTTTTATAACGGAACATATTATTGGGTTCAAAATTTTTCATAATTTTTCAAAAGGAGAAAAAAATGGGATACACAAGACGTTTACCTGTATATCTGCTGATAGATTGCAGCGGTTCAATGGCAGGAGAGCCGATAGAAGCTGTTAAACAGGGTATAAAAGCATTGCTTACGGAATTAAAATCTGACCCTCAGGCATTGGAAACTGCTTATCTCTCTTTAATTACTTTCCATTCTTATGCAGAACAAATTGAACCTTTGACTGAGCTTATGAAGTTTGAGGAATATGATAATTTTGAGGCGAGAGGTGCAACTGCTTTAGGTGCGGCTTTAAATTTACTTCTTGAAAAAATCGATACCGAAGTTACAAAATCCACTAAAACTCAAAAAGGTGACTGGCGACCGTTAGTTTTTATAATTACCGATGGTATTCCTACAGATATTGCCACTTTTACGGGAGCAGTAAGAGATTTACGAGAAGCAAAAGTTGCCAATATTGTTGCTTGTGCAGCGGGTTCTAATGCCGATACAATGTATCTGAAACAAATCACAGATAATGTTATTATGATGAATAATCTTACTGCCGGTGACTTGGCTCAATTCTTTGCTTGGGTAAGCGGTTCAATTAAAATGTCCTCTAAATCACTTGACAGCAAACCCGGTGCAGGTATTGAATTACCTCCTCCTCCCGCAGGTTTTGTTATTGTTCCGTAAGTGTATATTAGATATTTCAAAAAATTATAGTCATTATGAGGTGAGAAATGGATAAGACCACATATAAATCGAGGGTAACTTTCAGCGATTGTGATAGAATGGGCAGATATAAACTCTCTTCTGCTTTAAAAACAGCCTCTGAAATAGCAGGTTTTGACTATGTTCTTAAGGGTTTTTCACACGATTTTTTACTTTCAAAAGATATGCTTTTTTTGGTTTCACAAGTTTCTTTGAAGATACTTTCTTTTCCTTATGACCAACAAGGTTTTACAGTAAGTACTTGGGAAAACGGAAAAAAAGGAGCATTGTTTTTGAGAGGTTTTGAAATGCTTGACGAAAATGATGAAATGCTTATACAAGGACTTACAGGTTGGGTGTTGATTAATCCGAAAACTCACAGAATATATCGTCCTATTGAATTTCCCTATCCTCAACAACAATTGAATGAGGTTTTTGAATGTGTTCCTTTGGGAAAAATTCTCTACTCAAATTTGGTTAAATTAGGAGAACGTCAAGTCAGATACTCTGATATTGACCCTAATAATCACGTCAATAATGCTATATATGCAGATATTGCCGTTGATGTTTTACCCGAAGAATATTTGACTTGTGATTTGGAAAATTTCAGAATTATCTATTGTAATCAGGCTTTATTAGGTGATAAAATAGATTTATTCGGTGAAAAAAGCGAAAATAAGTATGTTATAGTAGGTTTTATAGGAGATAAATTATGTTTTGAAACGGAATTTATTTTTGCTTAAGATTTTATGGGATTGAGGAGGCGGAAAATGCAGGATATAATGAAACAAACTGCACAAATGTGGAAATATAAAACTGTATCCTCCTCCTTTGAGGTTCATACGGAATATGATAATCAATATGCTGTCTTGCCCGGGTGTAAAGTTATCGGAGCAAGAGCGAGAGGAAAAAAGCATAAACACGACGGTTCAAATTGCGATGACTGGTTTGAGATAGGTTTTGTTAATGACTGGACTGTTGCCGCTGTGGCGGACGGTGCCGGCAGTAAAAAATTATCAAGAATAGGTGCAAAAGTTGCATCACAGTCTGCAGTTACATATATAGTAAATACTCTTACGGAGTTTAAAGATTATCGTCAAGAGCTTATTGCGGATTTAAAAAAGCCTGTTAATTCTTCTGAATATACAAAAGTTTGTTCGTACTTAGCTAATATACTTCAAAACTCCTTTAATGTTGCCAAAAGAGCTATTGAACAAAAAAAATCAGATTGTGCTAATGACCCAAAATGTTCGGAAAATTTAAACAGAGATGTTCAGTTAAATGATTTCTCAACAACCTTGCTCTTAACTCTTGTTATCCCATTATCTCCGGAAAATATAATTATTACTGTTCAAATCGGCGACGGTGCTGTAGTTGCGTTGAATACAAAAGCGGATTACAAAGATGCTGTGAGGGTTTTAACTAATGCTGACGATAAAAGTAAATTTGCAGGAGAAACAGAGTTTATACTCTCTGAAAATGTACTGAAATCTAACGAATTAATGTCTAAAACAAAGGTGTATCGCGGAAATTCCGATATAGTTATGCTTATGACAGACGGTGTTGCAGATGATTATTTTCCATATACGGAAGGAGCTAAAAGACTCTATTTAGATTTGCTTGCAAATGTTATTTTTAACAATCGTAAGCGTAATTCCGATGTGTCAATTTCAGGTGTAATTCCTCGTCCTATGGCTTATCCTTGGGTTAATGACCCTGATGTTAAAATTTCTTTGCAGTATACATCTAATATTTGCAATGCTTTAGGCAAACCTCTAAGCTATCTTTGGGAAAATCGGGGTATACTTTCTTATTATACAAGATATGTATCTACTAATAACGTTAAAGATAAAGGTGAACGTTTGTTAATGTGGCTGGATAATTATGTTGAGAGAGGCAGTTTTGACGACAGAACACTTGTTATCCTCCAACTTAATACAGAAGAATAAATAAAGTAAAAAAGGCGTGAAAAATATGACAGAAAAATTTCAATTGCCTGTTGAAAAATTAAGAGCTCTTGTCCGCAGTTATATCAAGGACGAGCAGTTCAAAGGCATAAAGAATATTTACGGTATACCTAAAGGCGGTATTCCTTTTGCGGTTGCTTTGGCGAATTTTTCACATTTACCTCTTCTTCTCAAAGCAAGTGATATTACCGATGATACCCTTGTGGTTGACGATATTTTAGACAGCGGAGATACTCTTTTAAAATTTAACAATCTGCGTAAAGCAAAAGATATTCACCCTGTTTACGGTGTTATTGTTACTAAAATAAATGAATTTAATCTTGAAGCAAGGAAACTCCTTACATTTCAAGGTTATGAGGTTGAGGGTATTGATTGGGTTGTTTTTCCTTGGGAAGATGATAAAAATGTCAGCAAAAAACTTGACGGAACAGAAATTGAATAGAAATTTTTAATATTTGTTGATATGTAAAAAAAAGTGTGATATAATACTGCAGTTAAAATTTTAAGACTGCTGTTTTTCAACAGTAAAGTATTGGACTTATTCCAATATTAACCTTACTAAAAGATTTTATAAATCGGGAGTATACAAATGGATTACAATAAGACGTTAAATTTACCGAAAACGGAGTTTCCTATGAGAGCCGGATTGGCAAAAAAAGAGCCGCAAATTCTCGAAAATTGGGAGAAAAATCGTGTTTGGGAAGAGTTAATCAGAAAACCGCTTATTAATGGTGAAAAAATTAATAAACCTACCTATCTTTTACACGACGGTCCTCCTTATGCTAACGGCAGTATTCATATCGGAACTGCAATGAATAAGATTTTAAAAGATATTATTGTTAAATCTAAAAATATGAATGGTTATTATTCATATTATGTTCCCGGTTGGGATACTCACGGTTTACCCATTGAGTTGATTGCTTTAAAGAGTGAGGGTGTTGACCCCACTAACGCCGACCCTGTTTTAATCAGAAAACTCTGTTTGAAATTTGCAAAAGAGAATGTTGAAAAACAGAAAGAACAGTTTAAGCGTCTTGGATGTTGGGGCGATTGGGATAATCCCTATCTTACTTTCAAGCCTGAATATGAAGCAAGACAAATTGAAATATTTGGACAAATGGCTCTTGATGGCTATCTTTACAAGGGCTTTAAACCTGTGTATTGGTGTCCCGACTGTGTTACTGCTCTTGCTGAAGCTGAAATTGAATATGAAAACGACCCTTGTACTTCCATTTATGTTAAATTTAATATCACAGATGATAAGGGTAAATTTAAAGATATTCCTCTTGAAAATGCCTATGCTGTTATTTGGACTACCA
>JAISIJ010000320.1 GCA_031262245.1 Oscillospiraceae bacterium
CGGGGCGTAGCTCAGTTTGGTAGAGTGCCTGCTTTGGGAGCAGGATGCCGCAGGTTCGAGTCCTGTCGCCCCGAAAGTTTGAATATATTCAAAACTTAATACTTAAATTATATAAAATAGGAGATTTTTTATTGAAATGACAAATTATCAAGCGGCAGTAGAATTATTGAGAGTTTCAACAAAAACTGTTGGTGGTTTAACTGTGCCTACTCCAAAAAATGTTTTAGAAAAACTCAATAGTTATACAATAAATGGACAGTTTCTTTCCTATGAAGAAAAGTTAGAATTGCTTGATGAAATGGTGGAAATTTCAGATGGCAAGCAAGAGGACGGATTTTATCAATTTGCTCATTCCGATAACAGTGCCGCTATTGCTATGATTAAGAATACAATAAAGCAAGTAAAAGATAAATTAATAGCTGAAGGAAAAAAATAATGGCAGAAATTTTTACCTGTATAACAGTTGCTCTCTCTTTACTTACAACTATTATTGTTGCTGTTTTTTCATGCAAACAAACCAAACAAAATAACGCACTAATGATGGCAGAAGTGGAAATGCAAATCAGACAATCCATAAATGATGCATCTTATCTTTTTACTACCTTAAAAGAGAAAATAGATAAAAAAGATAAAACTGATGAAAACGACCAAAAAGAATCAGATTATTATATGGAAAGATATTTAAATGCATATGACGAAGCTTGCCAGAAATATCTTGATAGGAAAATTGATATAGACAGATTTAAAAAAACTTATGCCGCTGAAATAAAGAATGTAGTTAAAGAATTCTCTGATTATTTCAAACCCGGGAATGAATATTATGCGTTGTTAAAAGTTAATACAGAGTTCAACAATCCGGAAAAGAAAAAATAATTTTTAATATATATGATTATCAACAAAAAAGAGACATAATTGTCTCTTTTTAATTTCAGGTTGTGTTTTTATTTTTACAAATATTTTGTATATTTTATATACAATTCTCCATAATTGTTTATATTCTAACTGGGAATAATCACATAGCAGTCCTTAGTTTATATGGACTGCTATTTACTTTACATATTATTTTTCGGAACTATTGACTACTTGAAACACAACTATTTTCGTTTCAGAGAGTATATAGTGGGTCGAAAAGCCATTGTAATATCTATGAAAAAGTGCCACGAATGGCACTTTTTGTTTTCATTGAAGCCTAAAAGGCTTTTCAACTTTCTTCAACGCTTTCGGGAATAACAAAATCACTTGCGGATTGTTTCAGAATTTTATCAACATCAATGTCTTGTGATTTTAAATATTTAAATGAATAATATCTTATACGCTCTCTATTCCTTGTGAGCAATTCATACACCTCTTCTTTGGATAGGTATTCCATTAAAACAGCTATATTAAGTGCGGCACGAAAGTCATAATCATTTTCAGACGATTCGAGATTCTTCTTAACTGTTATTTCGAGACCCTCAATGTCTTGAAAATCATTTTTCTGTAAACAGGGTGCAAATATACAAAATAAGCCCCAAGAAATGTCTTCTTTTAATTCTCCCAAATAACTATTATTTATCCACAATTCAATAAGCCTGCGTGCAAATAAAGGGACAATTGCTTCGGGGATAATGTTAGACCTTTCATATCCGGACAATGCGATACACCAAGTAGCTGAGTAAATCAGTACTTCATCATCCGTTTTCAGTTGCTTTAATATGATATTGAAGATTCGCTCAATATTTTTATTATCTTCGGACTTCAATGAAATAAAAAATTTTTGTTCGTTTTCAAATGAAAAAAGCCTCATCTGAAAATTTCCCGCGACTTGGTCTATTAAGTTGTCACCTTCCAATAAGTGCAAAATATCGGTCAAATTGAATTTGTTTTTGTTTAGTGATTCCTGTATATCTGCCAAAGTGTCTACAAACTCCGGCAAATAGTTTTGATATGCTCCATTAATTATTGTATTCTCAATAGTTTCGCGAAAAACATCGCCATATTTACTTTTGATAATTATTTCCAATATATCGAAGAAACCTAAGCTATTTTCGCCAAATCGTTGTTCATCAATCATATCTCTACATTTTGTGATAGCTATAACAGCTTTTTCCAGCAATTCCGGGTTCATAGACACTTCTGATGCTATACAATTTGCCAGATGAAACGGAGCTAATTGTTTATTATTTCGTGGTTTATCAAGACTACTTTCGCATATGAGCTTTTCACTAAGTTCCAATAAATACTCAACTACTTCTTTTGCGTTCCTACGCATAAGTACAGCAGTTAAAGGAATAACTTCTTTCCAATGTTCTTTATTAATATGCGGTTTCAGAACATCAATCGGCAAGTCATTAACCCAACCTTCGGCAATAAATTTTGCGGTTAAATACTCTTGAAAACTCAAATGCGAAAATTCGTAAGTATGAACTAATACCCCGCTTTCGTTTTTTTCTAATCCAATCTGAATTAAAAGACTGCTGCGTTCTTCAACTTGATTTATGAATGTGGGGGCGGACACTTTTGTATAGCTTAACAGTTCCGGTAATAATTTTCTTACTTCATTAATGCGAAACACTAAATCATCTTTGGTAATCTTTTGTATTCCTTTAAGTGTCATCGAATACGCTATATAAGCAAGTTGAGGTTCAGTTTCTTCAATATCAAGCTTTTCGTGTGCTACTGCATTCCAAGTTACTAACAGTAATTTAATCATCTCGTCATAAAGTTGACATTTTTTAGTGGGAAGATAACCTATCCAACGTTTTACGAACAATAGTGTAGTCAATAACAACGGGTTTTCAGCGAGTGCCAAAATTCTTCTATCGCTGAAAATAATATTACAGACTTTATCAGATTCTTCTTCGGGATTTCCAGAGTCGCCCATTACTGCTTTGTGCCATTTCATACTAAGCGAAGAAATTTGCTCTTCGCTGAAATCTGCAATAGAGTACTGTTCACAATAACTCGCTAAGGTTCCTGCAACTGCGCGGAATCCTGCAACACGCGAAGTAATAATAAGATGTACGTTTGGATAAGTTGCAACAAATGTCCGCAATTGGTCGGCAAAACAAACACGATATTTCTCATTAGAAATCTCATCAAGTCCGTCAACTAATAAAAGTGCCGTGCCTTCCTGTAATGCCATTTCTGTCAGAGCATTAAATCCATCACCATATTTAGGGATTTCAGCACGAGTTACAACTAAGCTGATAATTTCCATTATGCTTTTGGTCGCATTATCACCGAGGTCTCTGCAACGGATATATATTGGAAACCAATTGCAATCGGGTAATCCGTCATCGACTTTTAATCGACGCTCAGGGTAAGCATACGCCAGTGCTATTCTGCGAATAAGAGTAGATTTACCTCCGCCCGGTTTTGCAAGAATTGCAGCTTTTCGGCTTTTCTCTAAAACTTTGCGTATATCTGTTAATTCTTCCTCGTCAGTATGTTCAAAGCTTAACGGCACAAAAATGTTTTCCAGATTGACTTTTACAGCTCCGGCATCTTTATCTGTCGGCATACTTTCAAACTGAATTTCACCCAGCTCATTTTCTAAATATTTATAATATGCAGTTCGTGCTTCTTTTATATTATCTTTTGCTTTTAACGGTGGGTTTAGATATGAAAGTTTTGAAAACATTGAGTGTGAGCGGAAATCTGAAATAATCGTCTTAAAAAGAAGATTTCCGTCTGCGTGAACAAGTGCAAAGTGTGTGGCACCTTGTTCCGGCATAGCAGAATAATAGATAGCCCATATCCATCCATCTTTATGAGCAATTAAGTCCACATAAGGGCATAGTTTAAGATTTTGTTTAATACTTGCTGATACATCAATAGCTTTTTCTAATGAGCAAAGTATCTTCCCTTGTATCAGCTCTTCGACTATCTCGTCTGGTCCGAGAAGTATAATTTCGTACTTATTTTTTAGA
>JAISIJ010000370.1 GCA_031262245.1 Oscillospiraceae bacterium
ATGGTATCGGATTTTAACACAATCGAAAATCAGTTATTCGTAAGCAACGCATTTTCCGACTACACCGGCATTGCTTTATCCGGCTTGCAAACCGATAGATTTGATATTATAACAAAAAAATCAATGGAAGAAATAATGCCGATATTAAAGTCAATGGATATAAACTTATATGCAAGATATATTATCTGTTTAATTAGGCATAAAGTATATTATGCAAATGTCAAAAAAGGATTTTCTGAAATTAATAGATTGATAGAATTATTTATAAATGAGTGTTCATATAACCGATTTATTATAGATATTATTGATGAATATTATTATACTATAGAATCTGCATTACTAAGACATATAGTTTATTTAAATGTGCAGAAGAAAATATTTGAATATTCAAAAAAATTATTTCATAGTTATAAAATTGTAGACTTAATTGATAACCGAAATATTGATGAATCAATCAATTTTAATGAAAACATAGAAGAATATATGAAAACAGACCCAGTTGCGGTTTCACGTTACCTTTCTAATAATTATATATCAAAAGAACATAGACACGAATATTTAAAATGTGCATTAGAGTTTATAGATGGAAATTTAGGTAGTGTAGAATATAGGTTTCATTTTGCAGTAGCAATAATATCGTTAATAGAAGATAATATATTAGATGAAATTGAACCCCAAATAATTGAAAAAATATCAGATTTTATATCAAATTTATCGGTATATAATATTAATTTATCCAACACTTTAACTCAAAATGAATATTCGAACTTAAATTGGTTTAAGAATAGATATAAATTGAAATTAGCGGCAAAATTTTCTTAGATTAATGATATAATAAAAATAACACGCCTGTCCAAAAGGATGGGCGTGTGAGTTTGTATTTACATATTTTCATTTTATGTATTTGTGTCGGTGATGTGCTGAATAATTCTTCCGTTTTTAAGCTGAAAAATTTCGTCTGACATTTCTTTCAATATTGAATAATCGTGGCAGGCAATTATAATCAGTGCTCCTCGTTCTTTCTGTCTTAAAAGAATTTCCTTAACCATATCTACACCGCCCTCGTCGAGTGAATTTGTCGGTTCGTCTAAAATCACGATTTCAGGTTCTTCCATTATTGCCTGTGCAATTGCCAGCTTTTGTTTCATTCCGAGCGAATATTCTTTATACTGTCTTTTGTCATTCGGGTTAAGTCCGACGCTCTGCAACGCATTTTTTACGGCAGATTTCGGAACTGCTTTTTTAATTCGCCTTAATGTTTCAAGGCACTCTGCTCCTGTGAAATTCTTCCAAAATCCCACATTTTCAATGGTAAGTCCAAGACTGTCGGGAAAAGAAATATCTTTACCGATTTTTTTACCGAACACATTAATTTCTCCGCTGTCAATATGAATTAAACCTGATATTGCTCTGAACAGCATAGTTTTTCCTGCTCCGTTTTCACCTTGAAATCCGTAAATTTTTCCCTTTTTAAGCGATAAATTAATATCATACAAAATAGGTCTTTTATTAATTGATTTATTTACATTTTTTAATAATAATTCTTCCATTCGTTCACCTCGTTTTTAATTATCTCGTTTGTGTAAAATCTGTTCGCATTATAAAATAACGGCTGATTAAAATAAATACTACTAAACATATTATAAAATACAAATTACTTCCCAACATTGTAATTAAATAATTTCGTTCACCTATTCGATTCGCCAAAAAATCAAGTTCGGCAATATTGCTGTGAGAAGCCAATAATTCGTGAGTTATCGGTATAATCGGAGCAAGCCATTTGGAAACTACGGTCGGAATAAAGTTTACTGAAAATATCCAAGTTGTGAAAACAGTAATTGAAATCGAAAGCAGTGTTTTTGTTTTTATTTTAAGTGAAAATACTGCAATAATATTAACAAACAAAGCACTCCAAATAAACATAGTAAAAAACAAAAGTGCAATTGCCGTTAAGATATTATAATTAATTAATAGTCCGTTTAATCCGCCAACTGCAATTACAGTTAATACCAACGTCATTGAATATGCAAATGATATGCCGGTCAATAATAACATTCTTTTGAAGAGCCATTTGTCGCGTTTTTTCGTTCGTGAAAATACATAAACCGATATTGTATCAAAATCCGAACTGATAAATTCCGAAAAGAAAATCATTTGAGAAACGAGCGGAATAAGTGCTATAACAATCTCATAAAAAGCTATTCCGTCAAACGGAATTACTCCGCCGAGACAAACAATTAAAAGTGTTGAAACATCATTTTTATAACCGTCATTTTCGTAAAAAGGCAAACTCGGAAGTCGATTAAGTGCAATTAATACAGCAGCAAGAATTCCGAAAATGAATTTCGGCAAAAGGGTAAAATTTATTTTTCCCATTTCCTGACCTCATCGGATATTGCGGTATAATTTTCCAATATCTGCTCACTTATAGGAATTATCCCCCAGTTTACATATCTTGAAAAAACTGTCGTATCAAAGTCGGTTTCCGTGTCCATTACTTCCATTTTGTCGGAATTAAGATATATCTTTCCATAATACACATTTGTAAGAAGATATGCCTTTTCGCCGGTATAAGGGTCTTCCCAATTTTTCAAAAACAGCGTATATTCTTTATCCGGCAGCATTACTATGTATCCGGCGGTCGCACTGTAAATCTCTTGACGTGTTAATTCGCCGCACTCATATACGTTAAATTCATCGGTCGGCTCTCCTTTATATCGGGTAATTGTTTTAACGGTAGTCAATGCAGAGTCGCTTCTGCCAACCGAACGAAGTGCCTTTACTTTTACAACAACGTCTGATTTTTCTGTCAATTCGCTTAGGCTTATATCTTTTGCAGACAGTTCAGGGTTGCCTGTATTATTGTGTTCTAAATCATTTTCATAAATTTGACAGTCATAAATTCTGACAATAGCATCTTCAATTTTTGAATAATCAATATCTATCATATCGTCTTTATAGTTTTTTAATATCAAAAAACCAACAGCAAAAGTCAATACCCAAATAAGCACATAATATTTTATTTTCATAATTCACCCTCCGTTTCATCAATTTTTTTAGATGAGCG
>JAISIJ010000387.1 GCA_031262245.1 Oscillospiraceae bacterium
GCATCACCGAAAACAAATGATTGCAATGTTTCTGATAGATTTGCTATATCAATAACAAGTGTTTGATTTGGTTGAATTTTTTTAATTTCTTCTGCAATACGGGTAGTATTTCCACGAACACTATTCTGGAATAGAGGGTGTCTTATAGTTTTACCGATAATTCTTCTGAATTTCCACCAAGACTGCACCATAATACGTTTATCTGAATCGGGAGAAGTTTTTGCATTACAATGTTTGTCGATTTTTTCAATAAACCCTTGCCAGTCGTTTACGCTGTTGAATCCGCCCTGTCCGTTAAGAATATATTCCTGTATTGCATCTATTGTTTGCGTATCGTCATTTACGTTAGTAAAAAACAAGTCTAAATCGGATTTATCTTCTTCATAGGTAAACGCATATTGTTTAGTATTTTTGCGGACGTTAATATAATTATCGAGTTCTTCTTGTGATAAATGCGTATTAGACGCAGTTCTTCCGTTTTCTCCGTTAGGCACTAAATATTTAACTTGCTCAAAAGGTTTTGGAGTTAAACCTAAATCGGTATATTGTTTTTCAATTTTCTGTTGTTCGTTATCGTCTTCAAAATCGTTAGGCAAATCTATTCCCATTAAATCTTTGCCCTTAACGTTAAACAGAACAAAAGCAACGCTGTCGTCTTCTTTTTCTTTATAACTATCTTGAATAGCTTTCAGTAGAAACATTGCATAGGACGTTTTGGCTGCTAAGCCGGATATTCCCGAAATATTAAGATGTGCTCCTTCAGGACCGATAATAAAACGTGGGTCTAATCTAACCAGCAAAACTTCTTTATTATCTGTATTTTCGTACATTTCAAGATAACCACAAGGAAGTGTAGAGTTTTTATTACTCAAACCAAGTGCTTCTTCAATTTCACTTTTATCTGCTAAGAATACTTTTTTGTCACTTTGGACGGGAATATAAATACCTTCTGTGTTGTGAATAATCTTTGCCTCAACATAATTCATTCCTACACGCAAAGTAGGAGCAACAACATTAACATCACCGAAATCACTCGAAATATAGTTAGTTAAAAAGCTGTTTGCATCTGTAATATGTTTTATATCTTCTATGATACCATAAGAAAAAGAACCTTTTATGTGTTCTATTTTTATAACATCGAAAGGATTTAATATAAAATTAGAATCTGTCCAAAAAGCAAATTCGTCAACTGTAGTAGGCTTTTTTTCAGTAGCAATAACACGCCCGATAGGATTGTCCAAAATTTTCCCTCCTTAAAATAATTTAATAAACATTTCGTTACTAATATAGTTGCTTTTTACAAATTGTTCAGTTAGATAAACAGGATACAGGTGATTTGCAAACCTTAAATCCGAACCGTAACAAGTAGGAATACGTTCATTTATAAGAGTTGCTGAAATTAAGTCCACCTCTTCCGTAGAAAGTCCGTTAGCCTTTTCACTTTCAGTAACAAGAATTTTTTCGACTTTCAACAATCCGTCAAAAGGCGTTCGAGTTTGTTCTATGCTTCGTATTCGTATATACCAAACGCCAAACTCCACATCTGGTATACGGTCAATTTTTATTCTTGCAACAGGAGTTCTTTCAAATTGTTTTAACCCTATTACTTCATTTGCGTTGGATTTTTTACCGCTTTTATCCTTGCAATTTTCAGGATTAAAGGATTTTGAAACTCCGATTACCCAGCGGAAACTATCAAGAAACCCTGTAATATCAACGTATTTTGTCTTCAAGCTACTTACAGGAGCATATTCAAGTGAGCCGTCTTTAACTAACATTTTCTTATAACCGAAAACTCTTGCTTTGCTGAGTTCGTCGACCATTTTCTTCTCAGCATTTGACATATAGTCCTGTACCGTTGCGGTTGCTCTATCCTTAAAAGGAATTTTTTCGGTTCTGTCTGTTTTATATGTAAGAACCTTTTTTATTTCTATCGGATAATCAAATTTAGACAATAGAGGGTTATTATTAAGGGTTGCACAATGATTTGCAAGGTATTCTTCGTGGTGTCTTCCGTCTTTGTCGCAATTTTTCGGTAGAGATATTACAATTTCACTTACAAGGGATTGTTTTTTCATTCGTCCTTCTGTACGCTGACAGCAAGCAACACCGACTTGTCCTGCAATAACAGGATAGACTTTGTGATTATAAGCAATATCATCAATATGGTAAACGTGTCGTGAGCCGTCAAGGAAATACCGAATTATGGGTTCTGGGCAATTCTCATAAAGACTTTGGGCTAAACCCCTTAGATTAGTAGGAATTTTTGAGGGGCTATCTTCTCCCAATCCATTCCAAATAACTCCTTCGGGAGTGTCGTCATAATTTGCAGTTGGCATTCCTTGGCTATCAAGGCTATACCTAAAACTCTGCAAAGTTTTTCCACCGTCAGCTTCTGTTAATTCGGCAATTTGCTCCATTATTCGTTTATTCTTCACAAGTTATACCACCCTCAATATATATATATATATACGTTATAACACATTTTCAAAAGAAATGCAAGAGTTTTTTAAGAATTTCAGCAGGAAATTTTTAAAAAGTACTTGATTTTTTTAAGAATTTGTGATATAATATTACATAATTTAACTACAAAGGGACGAAATTATGGCAGATTTTAATATTGATAATCCTGTATTGGATAAAATCGCAATAAAAAACTTAATCGAAAATTTAACTAAAAATGGGTGGACGATTTCTGCCATGGAAAGTTGT
>JAISIJ010000391.1 GCA_031262245.1 Oscillospiraceae bacterium
CATAGGTGCAAAAGTTTATTCTTGTTCCGATGAACAAATTGGCAAATATGTCAAAGAGTTTGGCAAAAAAGAAAATGATGACGACAATGTTTATGCCAAACTGGGAAAACTTACATCAAATAATGCCGATTGCAATGTGTCCTTAAATTCTTTATTCGGAAGACATTGTGCAGTTGTCGGTACAACCGGCGGTGGTAAAAGTTGGACGGTCGCAAAATTGATAGAATCAATAACAACTAAAACGAATAATAAAATAATCTTAATTGATGCAACTGGAGAATATCATACTCAGAATACAAAATCTTTAGTTTTAGGAACAGATTCATATTTTCCATATCAGAAATTATCAATTCCTGACCTGTTCTATTTATTAAGACCTACGGGGCAATCTCAACGACCTATTTTGTTAGAAGCAATTCGTTCTTTGAAAATCGTAAAAATCCAAAACAATGGACAAACTACATATCAAAAAGAAAATCAATTTAAAAAACCATATCAAAGTTTATATCAGCAAAATATAAAAATGATAGAGAATAATTCTTGCAATTTTGATATAAACTATTTAGTCGGTCAAATAAAAGAAGAGTGTGTATATTCAACGGGATATACAGAAAAGCAACAAGATGTAACAAAATGGGGCGGTTTTGACCCCAAAACATACGATTATCAAACCTCTCTTATTAGTAGAATAACGGATTTACTGAATACAGATATTTTTAACCAATTATTAGGACTACAAGCGATTCCTAAAAAGAATGATAATACAAATTATGAATCAATAATTGATGGTATTGATACATTTTTGACCTCAACTGATAGCATATTACGAATAAGTTTTGAAGACATTCCGTCTTCTTTTTCAGCCAAAGAAATAGTATCAAATGCTCTTGCGACCTATCTGCTAAATAAAGCACGAAGAAAAGATTTTGCAGAAAGTCCTGTTGTTCTGATTATTGATGAAGCCCACCAATTTTTAAATAAAAATGTGAGAGACGAGTTTTTTGAAACACAATCTCTTGATGCCTTTGATTTAATAGCCAAAGAATGCAGAAAGTACGGCTTATTCCTCTGTTTGGCAACACAAATGCCTCGTGATATTTCAATAGGAACATTAAGCCAAATGGGGACTTTTATTGTTCACCGTCTTATCAATGATAAAGATAAGCAAGCAATAGAAAATGCGGCATCTTCCGCAAACAGGAATTCACTATCTTTCTTACCCATTTTGGGTGAGGGTGAAGCATTGTTAATAGGGGTTGATTTTCCTATGCCACTACTTATCAAGATGGATAAACCGGAACAACCGCCGAAATCAAATACTCCGAGATTAAAACAGCACAGAAGAAATTAACAAGCGATGTATTTAATCTGGGAAAATTTTCGTATATTTGTAAATTCTGATGATGGTGGTGGGCAATATTCCACTAATGCCATCTTGCAGATGTTCATAAGGACAAAACAAACGGCACGTATAATTCGCTATATTTCAAAACCTAAAATTAAATAACAAAATGGCACTTAGAGTTTTTAATGTTTTTTACAACTTTATGAAAATAAAAATTTAAATGATTAAAAGTATATACAACGAAATATTTGACGATAATCTAATTATTAGACGGATTAAAAACAAATTGCCAAAACTTTTTCAATTAGCCGAATTAGAAAGTTCGCGAGATGGAAAAATTGGAATGGAAATAGGTTCTGTTAGAGAACGTATCATTATTGCTCTTTTGATGTATAAGTATGGGATTGATATTGTAGATTCAAAAGTTCCCATAACAGAGCCGGAGGTTGATGTTATAGTTAAAAATACTCCATTATCCATAAAAACTATTTCGACAAAAACATCAAAATTAAGAGGAGGCATAAAACTTATATGGACAGTCGATGCACAAAAGGCTCTTTTGTTCAAAAATACATATATCCCCAAATGTGATTTATTACTTGCTCAAATAGTATGGGGAGGTAATGGTCGTTTGTTTTTATTTTCTGTTAAGTCTCAAAATGAAGTCTTAGCACAAATCGGTAGAGACAGATACATTAAACTTCCCAAAGAAGGAACGAATCCACGAGGTGCAGAAATTACAGCAGAAGCATTAAATCTTTTAACTATGTGTAACGATACAAGGATTATTGATATTGATTTTATTCGCGGTGAAATTGATTATAGAGAAGTTTACACAAAATGGCTTGATGCGTGGCGTGAAGAATATTAAAATATGGCAACATTAACTAATACAACGATAAAAGGAACCGAAACGAGTGCTTTTGGCACAAATGGTAGAATAAATCACGATAGTTCAAAATTCTACAATTCAAAATTATATTCCGAATTAGAAGAGAATAAAGTTGTTGATTTAACCGAAAACGAATTCCCTAACGAAATTACAAACAAAATTATTCTGGGGTCAGCAGAAAATATGAAAGAAATACCGAATAATTCTGTTCATCTAATGATTACTTCTCCACCTTATAATGTTTCAAAAGAATATGACCAAGATTTATCTTTGAAAGAATATTTACAAATACTTGAAAATGCTTTTGAAGAAACATTCAGAGTTCTTGTAAATGGTGGGCGTGCTTGTATAAATGTGGCTAATCTTGGAAGAAAACCATACATTCCATTGTCGGATTATATTTCGCAAATGATGATAAAATTGGGGTTCAATATGCGAGGAGAAATTATTTGGAATAAGGCGGCAAGTGCAAGCTCTTCTACTGCTTGGGGAAGTTGGCAAAGTGCTTCAAATCCCATTCTTAGAGATATACACGAATATATATTGGTTTTCTCAAAAGGAGATTATAGCCGTAAAAAGAAAGACAAGGAAAACACTATAACAAAGGAACAATTTATGGAATGGACAAAATCTGTATGGACAATGAATGCCGAGAGTGCTAAAAGAATAGGACATCCTGCACCTTTTCCCGAAGAATTGCCATATAGATTGATACAGCTTTATTCTTTCAAAGGCGATATTGTTTTGGATCCTTTTATGGGAAGTGGAACAACGGCTGTTTCCGCAATAAAATCAAGTAGAAAATTTGTAGGTTATGATATTTCGGAAGAATACATTAAATTAGCAAACAAACGGTTAATACCTTATTTAAATCAATTAAATTTTCCGGCAGAACCTGTAACACAGATTTAACAATGTGGTGCTTTGTTAGATGCGAACATTAGCAATATCAGCAGCACAGAAGAAATTAACAAGCGATATATTTAATCTGGGAAAATTTTCGTATATTTGTAAATTCTGATGGTGGTGGGGTGGCTCATTTACTATGAAGCTGATTAAAATAAAATACCAATGAATCCAAAAGTTCGTGATGTTACGCCACAAGATAATCATACGCTGCTTGTAACGTTTGAAAATGGAGATATAAAACATTTTGATGTTAAGCCGTATCTGCAATATCCAATTTTCAAACCGTTGATTGATACTGCACTATTCCATTCCGTTATTGCAGACGGCA
>JAISIJ010000412.1 GCA_031262245.1 Oscillospiraceae bacterium
GAAAATCGCTTTGTGGAATAGGATAGCAGTATTATAAGAGGGACAAGCTCAACGGACTGTGAAAAGTCGATTATTGCGGCACGCAGTATATTATTTCCTGTTGAAACAGGTGTGAAATAATTTGGATTTATTTTTGAGATACTACCGATAATTAGCAATAACAAAGCGAAAATACTCAAAATTAACAATAAAAATGCCGACCGTCCCATAGCTTTTAATCCCACAGCACAACCGTATATACACACAACAGACAATAAAGCCAAAGCTATATATTTTGAACCTATGGGAAAATTGATACTGTTGCTTGTATTCCAAAAATTACACATATTTTCAGCCGATATTAGTATCAGAAAAAGTGAAACAATTACCAAGTATATTTTTGAGGTTTTTCTATTGATAAAGTCGGGGTTGATATGGTAAACTTTAAGCAAAGGAAACAGCAAAACAGCCTGAAAAGCTATTGAAATAAACACACCGCAGATATTATCGGAAGATAATTTCTCTGTTGAAGATATAAGTGTAAACAATCGCATTAAAACTGCAATTGAAAATATTTGAGAAGGATTTATTTTTGTCATTTTTTTCTGATTTCCTTCTATTTTAATTTGTTAATATTAAAATTTCCTTTTTGCATTTTTTTAAAACCAACTCGGACTATAACATCACGCATTGCTTTTTTTGAAAAAGGAGAAATAGGAGCGGTAAGCGGAAAACCATAGGTTTCGGAGGCACAGAGATTAAAAAGTACCAACGTGCCTAAAAGGGAAATACCGTAAAGTCCCCAAGCACCGCCGACTATAACAAAACCTATTCTTAAAACTGTTGTGGACTGGTTTAAATCGGGGACGATTAAACCGCTGATAACGGATAAAGCGGCGACTGTCAACATAGGCAAACTGACAAACCCGCTCTGGACGGCGGCTTCTCCTATAATCAAGCCGCCAACAAGACTGACTGTTCCTCCGATACTCTCAGGTAATCTTAAACCTGCCTCACGGATAATTTCATACATAAGGAGCGTTCCCAAAGCCTCTGCAATCAGAGGAAAGGGAGAGTTTTGCTCGGCTTCCGCAAGGATAGTCAAGAGTTTTCGGTTTAGGAGTTCGGGGTGGTGGATAGCCACGGCGACATAAATTGCCGGTAAAAGCAAAGCTAACGCAGAACCTATATATTTTAACCAACGTATAAAAGTTGCATAATAGGGCTTGAAATTATAATCATCCAAAGTCTGGAATAATTCGTTGAACAGACGGGGAACAACAAGCACAAAGGGCGTGCCGTCTATTATAACACCCACTCGTCCCTCAAGTAGTTTTGCACAGAGAACATCGGGGCGTTCGGTAGTTGAAACAGTATCAAAGAGAGATTTATGTTCTCCTTCAACAAAAGGTCTTAAATATCCCCCCGACATAACTGTTTCCAATTCAACTTCGTCAAGGGATTTTTTTATTTTTTCAACTAAACCTTTGGGTACTTTGTTACGCATATATACTAAAAAAACATCAGTTTTGCTTTCAGTACCGTAATTGAGAAATTCAAATTTAAGGTTAGTTGATTTCATACGGCGGCGAATTAGTGACATATTTACCCTGCAACTCTCAACAAAGCCGTCACGTCCCCCTAAGATATTACCCTCTCCCGAGGGTGAGTCTATTCCTCTTGCAGGAAAACCCTGTATTCCGAACCCCAAAGCAATGTTAATACCGTCGATAAACAGTACGGCAAATCCTGAATAAAGTAATTTGAAAAACTGTTCATAGTCTTTTATTTGAGGTTTATCTGCAGAAAGGAGTAATTTTTGTGTAATATGCTGAAATATTTCTTCGTTGCTTGACGTTTCCGTGAAAATCTTAGATAATGGTTGCGTAACCATTTCGCTGAGGTCTGAAACGGAAATCATTCCGTCACAGGCAAGCAAAGCACAATTCACTCCGGACATAGTAAATTCATTGATAATAATATCCTTTGAATTGTCACTCATAAGTCTTATTCTGTTGAGATTTTCTTGCAAATTTCTTTCCATTAACACATTCCCCCTTATGTTATATTTGCCTTATTTCAAGCAAATATACATAATATACAAAGTAAAGAACATTTTGGCTTAAAAATTCTCAATAAAATCAGCTTGACACATTATATAAAAAGGTGTAACATATTATTATGTCCTAAGGAAATATTAATTATGCACAAAAGTTTAGAAAGTTATGAATATTTTTTGTAGAATAAGAACAAAAAATAAAAAATAATTCGCTTTTTTATTTACAAGGCTTAGACGAATGTGTATAATACTCTGGAATGTTAATATAAACGATATTATATTTCAGAGAATGAGGATTTTAAGAAGAGAATATTTGTACATATGCTTAAGCGAGTACTTATGCTCTCTTTAAAAATCGACTTAAACGCATAATTCAAGGTATTTAAAGAGAGAGGTAATGCAAATATGAGAAAACAAAGACTGCTTAGAGTACTCTGCGGCGTTCAAGCCGTATGTATGGCGGCTATGATGCTCACCAGAGTTTCTAACAAAGTAATCGACCCGATGTTGGTTGCAAGTGCGGCAGAGGGCGAAGGACCTTCAGCATCAGAAGTTCAAATTCCCCAGTTAATTTACGGTAACCCTAATATTGCCGGTGCGATTGGTGCAGACGGCTTGTTCCAACCCGATTTTAACAGTGCTACAGGTAAAGACCTTGTGGGTACTGACGATATTCTTGCATTGATTAATATCGCTTTTGCTTCAGGTGATATTGCTGAAGAAGCTGCAAAATATGCAGTTTTCAATCCCGAAAGTGATTACGCTAAAGAGTATGCTAAATACTGTGACGGCGGTGTATATTCACTTAAAGGTTACGGTTCTTCGGGTGCACTTGTTGACACAACCGACTTAATCCTTTTGCTTAAGGCTATCGGCGGTGTAAGTACTGTTATGGTTGTTCCCACAATGTTGGAGACAATCACAGCATACGAAGCTGCAGCTGCTGCACAAGGTATCAGTGAAGATTCTTTAGAGTATCTCTATATCAAAACTTTAAAAGAAATCTATGCTGTAGTTTCAGATACTACACTTGTGGACGAAAACGGAGCGCCTTTAAGTGTTAAGGACAAAGAACTTAAAGCTCAAGAAAATGTTCTTGTTGTTCTTCAAGAGTATGCTGAAACTCACGAAGGCGTAGAAGTTGAAGATTTGTTGGGCGTTGCTGTTGACACAGGACTCGCACCTGACCTTGACTTGGGCGATACTGATGACGACACAGATGATGATACTGATGACGACACAGATGATGATACTGATGACGACACAGATGATGATACTGATGACGACACAGATGATGATACTGATGACGACACAGATGATGATACTGATGATG
>JAISIJ010000431.1 GCA_031262245.1 Oscillospiraceae bacterium
GCTACCAAACTGAGCTACGCCCCGTGTGTATTATTTTGTTAAAAAAGAATAGGCACGTCATATAAGTATGATACCAAACTGAACTACGCCTCGTGTGTATTATTTTGTTAAAAAAGAGCAGGCACGTCATACAAGTATGCTACCAAACTGAACTATGCCCCGTGTGTATTATTTTGTTAAAAAATGAGTAGTCACAAAACAATCACAACAGCACCGCTTGACACACAAGCGGTGTGTGTGATAAAAATTTTAAATTACAGGCGAGAATTTGCCTCATAAACTTCATCGCTTGCCTCTGTGTAATAATCCTTACCTTCGTCAAAAACTTCGATAAAATCATCGTCATCGGCACTCGGTAATTTTGCACCGCAAACGCCGCAGAACTGAAACTTTCCGCTGACTTCGGCATCACATTTCGGACAAAGTCTATATCCACGCAGATTATTAAGCTCAAACATCATACGTCTGATACGTCTGCGTCGGCTGTCAATATCCTCACAAAGTTGACGGAATATAGCAGGGTCATCGTTAGGATTTTTGTAATATTTCTTTCCGATATCAGCAAAAACCTCAACAATACGCTCATCTTCATAAGCGATTTTTCTCTTTAAATTGTTAATCTCAGCGTTGTTTTTTAAATATCCGCCAACGCCTCCGCTTGTTACACCCGGTGCTGCCATTCTAATTTCCTTTCCACTTTTCAAAAGGCGAGCCTTTAAAGTTTTGTATTTTGAATTTTTTGCTATATACTATTGTAAAATCCTATAAATCAAAGGAATATTCTTCTTTTGCCTCTTCATTTATTACATAATAAACACGCATATGATTAGGTACAACATATACATTTACAGTTTTTATATCAGACTCTTTGTTCCCTAATTTAACCCAAGCCTCTCTAACTCTTCTGAAGATATCTTTATATTCAAAATCATTGTCATTGTGTTGGATATAGAGATTTTGAACAACTTCGCCTTTATTCTCGGCAGTAACTTTTTTATCCGCAGCTTTTTTAGGTGCGGCTATTTCTTTCTTCTCAGCAACAGGCTCTTTTTTCTCTGTAGCTGTTTCCTTTTTTTCTGCAACAGTTTCTTTTTTTGCAGGAGCTGTTTCTTTTTTCACAGTATCTTTTTTATCTGCAACTGTTTCTTTTTTTGCGGTAACAGTTTCCTTTTTGTCAACGATTGCCTCTTTTTTTTCAACAACAGATGCTTTAGTTTCTATAACAGGAGCTTTTTCTTCTTTTTTTACAGTTTCAACATTTTTATTTGATGCCATAAATATACCTCCGCATAATTTTTCTTATTATAACACTTCTAAATTTTTTTTGCAATGCTTTTTTAAAATTTTTTTCAAAAATTAATATGCTTTTCCCCAATATACCATTTCTTTGGCTGGTTTTCCGCAACAAACGCAGACATCTGAGATTTCTTCTCGTTCAAAAGGTATGCAACGGGAGGAAACGCCTGTAAGTTCTTTTACCTTATCTTCACATTCTTCGCTACCGCACCACATAGCCTTAATAAATCCATCGCCTTTTTCGGCTAAAACAGAGGTAATCTCGTCAGTTGTTTTGCAGGGATAAGAGCGTTTTTCACGGTTCTCAAAAGCAGATTTATACAGTTCGTCAACGACTTCCTGTAATTTTACTAAAATATTCTTAGGCAAATTGGTATCAATGGTAATGTTTGACTTTTCTCTGCTAGTGCGTTTAACTGCAACACATACATTATTTTCTATATCTCTCGGACCTATCTCAATACGCAAAGGCACACCTTTCATTTCGTATTCAGAATATTTCCAACCGGGTGTATTATCGCTGTCGTCTAATTTTACCCTTATATTATTCATTTCGAGAAGTTCTTTAAGCTCAAGTGCTTTCTCTAAAACACCCTCTTTTTGTTGTGAAACAGGGATAATTACAACTTGAATGGGAGCAATTGCCGGTGGAAGTACCAATCCGTTATTGTCACCGTGTGTCATAATAACCGCACCAATCATACGAGTTGTCATACCCCAAGAGGTCTGATGCGGATATTGAACAGTATTGTTTTTATCGGTATAAGTAATATCAAAAGCTTTTGCAAAGCCGTCACCGAAATAATGAGAAGTACCTGCTTGTAAAGCTTTACCGTCGTGCATTAATGCCTCAATAGCATAGGTATCAACAGCACCCGCAAATTTATCACTCTCGGTCTTTCTGCCTTTAACAACGGGAATAGCACAGAATAATTCACAAAATTCTGCATAGACATTAAGCATTTTAATGGTTTCTTCACGAGCTTGTTCGGCATTTTCGTGAATAGTATGACCCTCTTGCCAAAGAAATTCTCTTGAACGCAAGAAAGGACGAGTAGTTTTTTCCCAACGAACAACGCTTACCCATTGATTATATAGTTTAGGTAAATCACGGTAAGATTGTATTATATTGTGGTAATGTTCACAGAAAAGTGTTTCGGAAGTAGGTCGAACGCAAAGACGTTCCTCTAATTTCTCACTACCGCCGTGTGTCACCCAAGCTACTTCGGGAGCAAAACCCTCAACGTGGTCTTTTTCTTTCTGTAAAAGGCTTTCCGGGATAAACATAGGCATACAAACATTTTCGTGACCTGTTGCTTTAAACATAGCATCTAAAATTTGTTGTATATTTTCCCATATCGCATAGCCATAAGGACGAATAACCATACAACCCTTAACGCTGGTGTATTCTATCAACTCGGCTTTTTTAACAATATCGGTATACCATTTTGCAAAATCTTCCTCCATTGAGGTTATAGCCGCAACTTTTTTATCATTTTTTGCCATAAATTACTCCTTATTTTCAGCAGAGTTTATTTTTTCTTCGGGTTCTTCTTTTTTTATGTGTTCAATTTGTTTTGGGTTATAAATATCAATTAAACCGTCATCGGGAACTTCAAATGGTTTTCTTTTAAAATGTTTATCAATAAACTTTGCTAAAACAGGTGTTGCATAAGCAATCCCCATTATTACAGCAAAGACCATTAACATCTTTATCAAAAACTGTATCAGCATTATTTACGTTTCCCCTACCCTTTCAACTGACTTTCGTGACGTACAAAAAAATCAACTCGCGGTTCTAAGAATTTCAGTTGTTTTTCTGTTGTGAAAGGGGTAAAAGCGTTGTCCCAATTATACAAATTATTATCTTCGCATAGATATTCTCTTACTTTTTCAACACCGTCGGGGGCAATGGGGTGAAGTAACAAACAAGCTGTTTTTATTACATAAAATATATCAGTTAACCATTGTTTTATGAGATTAATATCCCCGGATTTATCTGCTTCACTTTTAGCTTTTGCCATATATTTGCTCGACTTGCGTATAAAAGTATCAACAGTACTTATAACTCTGTGAAATTCAAAATGATACATAAAATACTCGTAGTCGGTTACTGCAGTGTCGGCAAGAGTTTTAATATCTTCTGATATTTTTCCTATAGGCATAATCCCCTCAAGGTGTTTTTGGGTATCATAGAAAGCTGTACGAATAATGCGATTAAAGACGTGGGTAAGAATTGACCCCTCATTTAAAACAGGGTCGCTGTCTGTTTCTTTTGCAGTAGGATTCAGCGGTTTAGGCATAAAGCTGACACTTCTCTGTCCCAATCCCAAAGCCAAAAAGTGCATACGCAACTGCTCGGGGGTATAATAATTCAAAAGCTCATCAGCCATAGGCGGTTTAACATTACCGCTGCTGGAGGCTTTTTTATTTAAAAACAATATATGGTGATTTGCAACAAGTGTAGAATTTTGCATTTCGCCGTCTTTAGGAGAGATATTAATATTCTCGCCTTCTTGCAAAGCCAAAAACATTGCAGGCTGTGCAACACCATAGAAATAGATATTATCTTGTCCTATAAATTGGAATATTTCGCTGTCTTTTGAACACCAGAAGTCTTTCCAATTGTTTTTGCCAATACTTTCAAGATATGCAATAGTGAAAGAAATCGGTGCCCAAAGACTTTCAGGCCAAACCCAAACTGTTAAATCATCTTCATTTTCAAGTTTAGGTGCTTTCAAACTCCATTCAACATTGCCTGTAAGTCTGAAAGGTACAAGGGTTTTGCCTGTTCTGAAACGTATTCCTTTTTTTGAGAGATTTTCAACAGCTTTGTCACAGTCGGAAAGTGTTTCAAATTCAAGTGTAAAAGAAGTTTTCTTTTCGGGTTGGATTAGTTTGTGATTAGGTAAATCAAGGGATTTATAATCCTCAAAATAATCATTCATAACATAGATAACAGGAGGTTCCAAAAATTCACTTATAGTTTTGATTACAACATCACGAGTGTTATCTTTTGATTTAAGCAGTTCAGCATATTCACGCAAAAGAGCGAGTTTTTCGGTAAGAGTGAAATACCAGTTTGAAACATTTTTCATTGTAGGTGTTGTACCCGTCAATGTGCTTTTCGGATTGATAAGGCTTGAGGGCATATATTGATGTCCTAAATCACACTCATCAGCATAGCCTTTTTCCGAACCACAACCGTTTACGGGACATTTTCCTACAACTTGACGTCCGTTGAGAAATACTCCTGCCTCTTCGTCAAAAAATTGTGCAGTAGATACCATTTTTAAATGACCGTTATTATATAGTTTACGCATAAAACGGTTTGTAAATTCCTCGTGTACTTCGTGAGTTTTTCCAAGTCCCGATGCGGCGAAAAGATTAGGTTTAACATAGTAACTGTCTAAAACTTCTTTTTGTTTTTTATGGTTGCTTTCGACAAAATCTTCAATAGTGCCTGTGAAACCTGTTTCTTCACAGAGTTTACGATAACTCTCAACAATAGGTGAACCGTAACAGTCTGTTCCGGAAACAAAAATTACATTCTCCTCCCCTATTCTATCACGGAGAAAACGTGCAAATGTATCCGCAAATACAAACACACCGCCGATATGACCGAAGTGTAAATTTTTATTACCATAAGGCATACCGCCTGTAATGACCGCTCTTTTAGGAAAATCAGGTCTTTCTCTCATCTTTAAGCCTTTCAATAACTTTTTTCTCACCTAATATTTGCATAATATCATAGAGGTCAGGGGAATTTTCACGTCCTGTTATTGCTGTACGCAGAATTGCAACAAAGTTTCCGATATTGCCTTTATATTGTTCGGGGTTTGCTTTAAATGCTTTATTGTCACTTGCATAACCGAATTGTTCTGCAAGTTCCTTTATTTTTTCATACCATATTTCTTTTGTGTCGGTGTGATTATAAATCTCCGCATATTTTTTTGTTATATCGGAAATCTGCAATGGTATATCTTCATAGAAATAAGAGTAAACATCTTTTGTTTCGCTGAAAGTTGCAAAATCTTTTCGAGGACGTGCAGATTTATAAGCAATCTCAAATACTTTTTCTGTATATTCAATATCTTTTGTTAAAACATTGTAATAATCAAGATTATATTCCTCTGCCCATTTTAAAACATAATTTGTAACATCTTCGGCAGACAATTTTGAGATATAGTCTTTACTTACGTCATTGAGTTTAATAACATCAAACAACGCACCCGCATTACCGATATTTTTAGGATTAAAAGGAAATTCGTTATAATGAGCAGTAGGATTTTTTTTACGCCAAGGTTCAAAAGCAGAATTTATTATCGTCAGAAGATATTCAATAACTGCCCCATAAGGATAACCCTCAATCTCATAAAATTTCAAAGAGGCTTCGGGGTCTTTTCTTTTGGATAATTTTCTTTTATTACCGTTTTCTGATTTCATAATAGTTGGTATATGGCAATATTGAGGCGGTGTGAATTCCAATGCTTTGAACAATTGTATATGAATAGGTAGAGAAGACAACCATTCCTCACCTCTTACAACGTGTGTGGTACGCATTAAGTGGTCGTCAACAGCGTGTGCAAAATGATAAGTCGGAATACCGTCTGTTTTTAATAAAACAATATCCTGTTCATTAGGTGTTAATTTAATTTTGCCCTTAATACCGTCTTTCCATTCATTAGGTATACCTATTTTATCGGAACGCAGTCTTAGAACCCAAGGTTTTCCCGTTTTTATATTATCTTCAATTTCCTTTTCCGATAAGTTACGGCATTTTGTCCATTTCCCGAAATAGCCGTAAAATAACTCTCCTTGCTTTTCTTGCTGTGAGCGTAATTCGTCTAACTCTTCAGCAGTACAAAAACAAGGATAAGCCAGTCCTTTTTCTAACAAATATTTTGCAAAAGAGTGATATATTTCTACTCTTTCAGATTGTTTGTAAGAACCATATTCACCGCCGTGGGCATAACCCTCATCAAACTTAACAGAGAAATTCTCCAAAGCTTTTATTATATATTCAGCTCCACCCTCAACTTCCCGTTTTTTATCGGTATCTTCAATTCTCAAATAGAAGATACCGTCGGAAGAATGGGCAATTCTTTCGGCAATTAGTGCGGAAAAAAGGTTGCCGATATGAATAGAGCCTGTGGGTGACGGTGCAAAACGTGTTACTGACTGTGTTTCTTCAAGGTCACGTTTAGGGTATTTTTCTTCCCAATATTGCGGTGTTTGCAGTTCATTAGGAAACAGTAATTGTGTTATATCCATTTATTTTTCCTTATTAATGTCAATATTTAAAATCAGTTCTCTTAAAACTTTACAAGCTAAAGCGGTACTTGTTCCAGATTGGTCATAGTGCGGAGAGAGTTCAACTAAATCTGCTCCGATTATCTCACAATTTTTTGCAACAATTTGTATTGCTGTGTTCAACTCATTGAAGGTAACACCTCCGGCTTCAGGTGTACCTGTGCCGCAGAAATACGCAGAGTCAAGAACATCAAGGTCAATTGAGAGATATACTTTGTCTGTTTTTTTGCAAATATCTTCTAAAGTGTCAAAGTTAAATTTTTGCATATAAGTATTATCTTTTGCGAAAGTAAATTCTGTTTTGTCACCGCTGCGTATACCAAAAGAATATATTTTTGAACCGAGTTCAAAACATCTTCGCATAACACAGGCGTGAGAGAGTTTTTCACCCAAATAGTCATCTCTTAAATCAGCGTGAGCATCAAAGTGTATAATATTAACAGGTTGTTTATAAGCTTTTATTACACCTAAAGTTACAAGGTGTTCTCCGCCTAACATCAAGGGAATGTTACCCGAACTAAGTATCTTTTCGGTAAAGTCCTTTGTCATATTCAGGACTTTTTCAGTATTGCCGAAAGGTGTTTCAATATCACCTAAGTCAGAATATTCAATATCTGCTAAGTCTTTATCTAAATAAGGGGAATACGTTTCAATACCGAAAAATTCATTTCTTATTGCCGCCGGTGCAAATCGTGTACCCGGGCGATATGAAGTTGTACCGTCAAAGGGTACTCCGAAAACATTAACCAATATTATTCTACCTCTTGAAATTTTAAATTCAACGAAACATTATAACACATAAAAATTCAAAAATCAATAGATTTTTGAATTTTTATTATGTACAGTCATTCCATTCTTTTTAATTAAAAATGGAATGACTATAATTAGGGAGGAGGTAAATTAGTCAACATCTTCAATATTTTCGGTATCTTCCGTGGTTTCTGTCTCAGTATCTTCTGTGATTTCAGTATTTTCCTGTGCTTTTTTCAACTGCGCTAATAAATCACGTTTAGCTTGTGAAACATCGGAACCGGTAAGGTTGCTGTTTTGTGCCTCGACAGAGAGCCAGAAATTATCAACAACTTGTTGATTTAAGATAGCTTGACAAACTGCATTGAGTTCATCTTTGGAAATAGTTCCGTCACCGTCTAAATCAGCTTTCTTAGCAACAAAATCACCGAGGTCTTGGAAATTCATACCGTTTTCTTCTGCATATAATTTAGCTGCACTGTCTTTACCGTTTACTTTTGAATAACCGACAATAGTTATAGGTTCTGTTGTTATAATACCTGCAGAGAATAGGTCAATTCCGTTGAGTTCAATATTTGAACCTAAATAGAATGAAGTTACGGAAGTTGAGGCGAAAGCTGTATATCCGATTGTTTTAAGTTTAGCGGGTAATAAAACTTGTTGTAAACTTGTGCATCCCGCAAAAGCACCACTGCCTATTGATGTTAACCCTTGGGGTAATGATACGTCTGTAAGAGCGGTATCGCCTTGGAATGTAGACATCATAATAGTATTTGTGAAATCGGAGAAAGTGCAACTTGTGAGTGACGGACAATTTGAGAAAGCCTGAACACCTACAGAAAGACTTGTTTTTTTAGAACCTGCCAAAGACATATCAACAGTAGTAAGGTTGGGGCAACTGTCAAAAGCAGACATTCCGATTGAGCTTAAAGTTGACGGAGCGGTAAAAGAAGTAAGACCCGAGCCTTGGAATGCATAATCGGAAATAACAGTTGTGGTGTCGTTGAAAGTAACTTGTTGTAAATTCGGAGCATTAGCGAAAGCTCTTTCGCCTATTTTTTTGATATTTTTCGGTATTGTATAATTCGTTGAGTTAGAAGCGGGAGGAAAATATAACAAAGTATTCGCAGTACCGTCTGCGTTTAATGAACAGATAACAGTAGCTGTTGATTTAGAACCGAAAGTACCATAAGTTACAGCTTTTTTACGGTCGGATGGAATACCGCTGATTAAAACCGTGGATATTAAATTACTGCCGTCGAAAGCCGAAGAAGAAATAGAGGTTAAATCTTTTGTAAGAGTTATGTCAGTTAATGCTTGCATATTTGAAAAAGCATTGGATTCAATAGTAGAACAACGATTTTCTATGGAGAGTTTTTGTATATTTCTGTTACCATAGAATGAATAAGAGGAAAAACTGTCAACATTTTCTATGCTGAAAGAAGTATCTGCTTTATTTTGAGGGAAAGATACAAGAGCAGTTTTATCTTTTGAATAAAGTATACCGTTTTCAGAGATAAATGTTGCGTTATTTTCGTCAACATTGAAAGAAACAAGGTTTGCAAGCGGTAAAAATGCTTTTGAGGTAATATTTGTGATGCTTGCAGGTAAATTTAATTCTGTTACATCACCGCATTTTGTAAATGTAACATTACCTAAAGAAGTAATCGGCACGCCGTTAATTTCTTCGGGAATTGACAATACCACTTCAGCAGAAGGAACACCGTCTGAACTCACTAATAAGGTAATAGACTGTATTTCACTGCTGTTTTTTGGGTTAACAGTAAATTCCGCAGTACCGTCACTATAATTCGCATCAGCGGCGGAAGTGTCCGGTGCATTGATATTTTTTATAAAATCAGCAAAAGGAATTACTGCAATTATAAGTACTAAAGCGAAGATACAGGCGAACATTCTTTTTTTTGTTTTTAACATTTTAATCACTCCTGTGTTAAGTCGATTGTTTGTGTGTTTTGTGATATACATATATTATCACTAAAAAAAAATAGTGTCAATACATTTACAATTAAATATTAGCCAAAGTTTTCAACATTATCAAACGATTTTATTGTGCAATTTGACGTTTACAATTTGTATAATTTTTAATACTTTTACACACAGTTTAAATTTAATATATTATTCATAAAATTATTGAAATTTAGCCATTTTTAAATCGTTTAAGTCAATTTTATATTATATTAAGGTTTGTTTTAAAGCAATTTAAAATATTTTATAAAATTTAAAATTATACAGATACTAAAATTATTTTATTGTTTTAGACTTTTTTATATAAATTATAAAAAAGTCTGTTGTCAAAATTCACAACAAACTTTTTGTTATTATTCTTCTTCAAAAACAGGTTTGAGCAATGGGTTACGTTGGCTTATTAAAGGAATATAAAGGTCGTTAAACGGTTTTACAATATCAGGATATATATATGCGTAGTTGAAAATCTTGTAAGCTACGCCATCTTCAATGAGAAAATCTATTATACTTTTTAAGGGCTTTTGAAACATTGATTCACAAAAGCTTGCAATACATACAAATTTTTCATTATCCAATTCCATAATCCGAAAAGGCCATACTGCACATTCAAAAGGTTTCTCGGCACCCAATACACAGCCGGTATCTGTCAATGCAGGGCAAGACATAAGCTCACCGTTATGTAATGGTACTATTTTAAAACGATAAATATTACCCCACTTGATAAATTCTGCGTCTTTATTAAATTCCTTTATCTTGTTCATTTCATATTCCGTAAAAACAGGAACTTCCCATACTTCATATTCATCGAAACGACAACACAACTTACAATTTTTGCAATCTTCCTTTTCGAGTAATCCGCTTAACATTCTCAACACCTCTTTTATACTTTTATGATATTATAA
>JAISIJ010000036.1 GCA_031262245.1 Oscillospiraceae bacterium
TTATAAATACGGAGATGAAATTATTCCGTATGCTAAGAATATAAACAATCCAAATCTTTTAATGTTTCTGAACGATAAGATACTTTGCAAACAATGGCTTACTCGACATCATATTGCTTTTATACATTAAACGGTGAGGATATTAATTGGAAACTGTTAAACGAAAAATTCAATACTAACGATAATTTTGTCATTCAAAAAAGCCGCGGAAGCGGCGGGGTAGGGACTTTTCTTCTTAACGAAAAAAATAATGATATATTGAGTGGAAAATTTGAAAATTGCCGACAATATATGGTTTCGACCTATATTGAAAGTGTATCTGTTAATGTTCATACAATCATATCCAATAGCGAAATTGTGTTAATACCTGCCTCAATACAAATAATCGAAAATGTTAATAATAACTTAGTGTATCGAGGGGCTGATTTTATTGCTTTTCGTGAACTGCCACAGGACACAAAGGAAAAACTTCGTATTTCTGCACAAAAAATCTCTCTACTGCTAAAATCTGAAGGGTATATCGGAGTTGTCGGAATAGATTTTATTATTGATGCAGAGCAAAATATTTATTGTACGGAAATAAATCCCAGATTTCAATCGTCAAGTGTATTGGTAGACAGATTTTTAACTGAAAAGGCATTGAATTCAATCGATCAATCTGCGAAATCTTTATTTGAAATGAATTTAAATGCCTTTTGCGACAATTTGAAACAAGACATTGATTTTTTTGATGAAATTAACTACAGTTGTTATTACTATTATAATGATATTGCAAACGCAAGTTTATATTTTGAAAAAATTAAAATATATGAGGAATTTGAGAACCTACTGATAGATAAAGACGGACTGGACGAAAATTCTGAAATTTCTTTTTCTTCTTATTTATACAGAGTTATTTTTCCGCATAAAATCAGCCAAATCAGTATCACTAATCAGTTATGGATAAATGATAATATCCATGTTAATCTTCAGCCGACTTCGTCGTTGGACGTAAAAATAGCATTACTTAATCAAGGTGTGCGAAGTAACATTTACGATAAAATAAAACCTGCCGCATATAACGGAATAGATATTAGGTTAACAGATATTTTTAAATTTCAAGTTAATTGTGCTTATAATATTAACTTGTCATATTACAGCCCATTTCTTATTGAAAAGCAAAATGACGTTTATAAATTACTGTATTATAAAAACGAAATTGACAAAATTGAAATAGAAAAGTTTGATTTTGATGAAAACAGTCGAATGCTCTATCTTTCAACCGATAGATTACGCATCAAAATGATTCACGGTTGTGAATATAAGAATCAAAAACTCGGCTGTAAATTCTGTAATGTTTCCGAATCGGATAAAGTTTACAGCATTGATGAAACAATGGCTGCTCTGCATAGATACCCCAACTTAAGATTTCGGCATATATTGATTGGCGGCGGTACGTCATGCAAAACAGATTATTGGGATAATATAATGTTTCTTGCAAGGAGGCTTAAAACAGAATATAAAGATAAATCGCTGTCCTTAATGTCTATTCCTCCGAATATAAATATTTTACAGAAATTAAAAAACTCAGGCATTGATGAAGTAGCTTTTAATATAGAAATATATAGCGACAAATTAGCTGAAGAGCTTATGCCCGGAAAAGGTGCTTATCGTAGAGAAACTTATTTTCAGGTTTTATCAGAAGCTGTTAATGTATTCGGCAAGGGGAATGTCAGAAGTGCAATAATTGTCGGAATTGAAGATGAGTCAACTGTATTTTCAGCAGTTGAAAAACTTTCGGCTATCGGAGTGCAACCTTGTTTATCGGTATTTCGTCAGACAAAAGGCTCTGATTTATTTGAGCGATTGCCTCCGACAAATACGTATCTTAAGGAAATATATCTTAAATCAGAGACTATTGCCGAAAAATACGGCTTGACCATCGGACCGAAATGCAGTGAATGTCAAAATAATATGCTTGCAATTCAGAACCTGTATTTATAAAGCGAGAATGTCAGATTTGCGAGAAAATTTTTTTCGCAAATCCGGCATTTGAGCCTATGGATACAGGTTTTTTTTAATCCTTTTTGTCCTTATCGTCTTTTTTACTCTTAGATTTCTTGTTATTAATTTTTATCATCATTATATCTTTTTCGTATATTTCTACAACATCAGTATAAATTGATTGAGTGATACTGTTTATATTTTCATCAAATTCCTGTTTATTATATTTATTCTTCATATTTTTTATTTCATTCATTTTGTTTTCTAGCGATAATTTAATAATTTTTTTGCTTTTCTCCATTAAAGCATCATTAAGTAACTTTTCGTAGTCGACCTTTGCTTTTTTTCCTATTGTACTTATTAAAAATAATAGGAAAGGTGTCAGAATATTTCCAATGACTAAAATATCTGATATAGGTCCTACTGCTTCTATAATTACATCAAATGGTGAGTGACTTGAAACAGTTATAGAATATGCACTTTTGTCAAACCGGCTTAACAAATTATTGAAATTCTCTGTAATTTCAGAGATGTAGTCTTGTCCTTCGTTATCATCTTTAGAGATATTTGTCTGTATTTCAAATGTCAGTGTAGTTTTTGTTGACGATGCACTTTTGAGAATTGATTTGATTTCACCTGAATTTAAGAGAAAACTATTTAGTTTTGCAGGAGAAGCTTTTTCTCCAATAATAAAATTATCTATGCTGTCCAAAACGGAACGTATTAATTCATAGTCAAAGAGGTCATAATATTTTCCGAGCTTGCAGAAGTTCTTTATCATTCTGAAGTCACCAATTTTAACAGCATTAAATGTTCCTTGTTTTAAACATTTTTTTGCATTTTGCAAATCGTTTTTCATTAAATAAAGATTGCACATCGGGAAATAATCGTGTTTATCATAAAAATAAATAATCAAATTGTCAATTTCAGATATATATTCATACGGAAGGACATTATGCTCCCCTGCACGGAAACGAACATCTGATTTTATAAGTTCTGC
>JAISIJ010000042.1 GCA_031262245.1 Oscillospiraceae bacterium
GTTGTTTCGTCAGTTGTTTTTTCCTCGTCGGTAGTTGAGGTCTTTGTTTCCGTTGCAGTTTCTTTATCATTACAAGCAATAAACAACGAACAGGAAAAAAGTATAGAACAAGCCAATAAAATACTGATATATCTCTTTTTCATTCCAAACACCTCCAAAACAGCACCCCCAAAACGAAACCTAAAAAGATAGCTTATTAATTTTTACGAAAATATTGCAAACTCTTCGCCGAATGTTTCGGCAAATACTGTCATAAAGTTAGTGCCTTGATTAAACATATCAAAAGTCCAAGTATCGTCAATTTCTACTGTAGTAAAAGTAATTTCTTGTGTTGAAGATTCTTCTTCACCATCTTGGATTATAGTAACATTTAAGTCAAGAGTAATTGTTGCACCGTCAGTTGCATAAAGAGAATCTATATCAAAATTAAGTCCTGACTCTTCTAATTCTTCAGGTGTTAAAAGACTGAAAGCCGCTAACCAAGCATTACTCTCTTCAATTTGTTCTTGAGTGTAAGGAACATCATCTAAAACTTCGTAGTCAATAAAAATATCTAAATTTTCAGGCATTTCTTGAGATAATAGATTTTCTATAAACTCATCTTCGGTCATTCCGGTAGAAAGTAAAAGCATTTCAATTATAGCTTCTGGAAAGAGGTCAAGGACACGAGAGGGGTCTTTGTCTTCCATTATTGTTATAAAAGTATCAACGCCCTCCAGTTTATCTTTTGTGCTTGCGTTTGAGGAGGATTGTTCTCTCTCTCTTTGGGTTGTAACTTCCTCTTCGGTAGTGGTTTCCTCTTCAGGTTCTTCTTCTTTGGTTGTTGTTCTTTCTCTCTTTGTAGTTGTTTCATCCTCGTCTTTGTCAGAGTTTTTGTCGGAATCCTCATCATCTTTGTTATCTTTATCTGAAGCGGATTTAGTGTTTTCTGTACTTTCTTTGTCGTCACAAGCGGTAAATACGGAACAAGAAATAAGTACTAAGCAAGCTAATAAAATGCTTATTGATTTTTTTAAAGTGATTGATGTTTTCATTAATTTGTCCTTTCTTAATAAAATGTTTAAGATTTATTTATACTTCATTATATTATATTAATATATAGTATAAAAAAAGTATTAAAATGGAAGAGTTTTATTTGGGTAAAATTAAAAAAAGAGAGGTAAGACCACTCCTCGCGTTCTATACCTCTCAGTAACCCATTCGCCACTCCACCTGAGGCACGTGGGATTCGAACCCACGACCCTACGCTTAAAAGGCGTATGCTCTACCGGCTGAGCTAGTGCCTCGCTATCAATTGCTTTCCGACCCTCTGTTTCCTTATCCGCCCCCCCTGACCCCTTGCCTCGTTGACAAGTTGTTTGCAACTCACACAACGAGAGCAATTTTATCATACTATAAATTCATTGTCAAGCATTTTTGAAAAAAAATATATATTTTTTTTATTTTTGACTGTTTCGACAAAAAAAACTCAAAAACTGCTCTTATTTTTTAATTGCTAAAAAAAGATTTTTGTTGACTTTTTCGTAAAAAGTGGTAGACTGAAAGGAATATACATTTATGAGGGGGACGTTAAAATGGCTAAAATTTTAGGACAAGCTCTGACATTTGATGATGTATTGCTTGTTCCGGCGTATTCCGATTTTCACCCGAAACAAGCTAAACTAAAAACAAGACTTGTTAAGGACATTATACTTAATACTCCTATTATGACTGCGGCTATGGATACCGTAACAGAATGTAAAATGGCAATTGCAATTGCGAGAGAGGGCGGTATCGGCGTTATCCATAAAAATATGGATATTGAAAAGCAGGCAGAGGAAGTTGATAAGGTTAAACGTTCGGAAAACGGCGTAATAACCAATCCTTTTTCTTTGACTGAAGATGCTCTCGTCAAAGATGCGGATATACTTATGGGGAAATATAAAATTTCGGGTGTTCCGATTATTTCCTCCGACGGTAAGTTAATAGGGATTATAACTAACCGTGATATGAGATTTATAACAGATTACAACCAACAGATTAAAGATGTTATGACAAGGGAAAATCTCGTCACTGCCTCCGAGGGGACTACTATGACCGAGGCACAGGAGATTTTGCGAAAATATAAAATAGAAAAATTACCTCTTGTTGACAAAGACGGTTTCTTAAAAGGTTTAATCACCATTAAAGATATTGAAAAATCTATAAACTTTCCCAATTCTGCCCGTGACTGCAAAGGCAGACTGCTCTGTGCCGCCGCTGTCGGTGCAACTCCCAATGTTTTAGAACGTGCACAAGCTCTGATAAAAGCCGGAGTTGATGTACTTGTTTTGGACAGTGCTCACGGACATTCCCAAAATATTCTCGAAACAGTAAAGAAAGTTAAAACAGCTTTCTCCGATATTCCTCTTATTGCGGGGAATATCGCAACCGCTCAAGCCGCAGAGGCTCTTATAGAATACGGTGCGGACTGTTTAAAAGTCGGTATAGGCCCGGGTTCTATTTGTACAACTCGTGTTGTTGCCGGTATCGGTGTTCCGCAAATTTCCGCAATTATGGAAGTTTATGAAGTTGCAAAGAAACATAATATCCCCATTATCGCTGACGGCGGTATAAAATATTCGGGAGATATTGTAAAAGCTCTTGCTGCCGGTGCAAATACAGTAATGTTGGGTTCACTGCTTGCCGGCTGCGAAGAAGCCCCCGGTGCTGTTGAAATTTATCAAGGGCGTTCTTTTAAAGTATACAGAGGTATGGGGTCTCTTGCGGCAATGGAACAAGGTTCAAAAGATAGATACTTCCAAGAAGATGCTAAAAAACTTGTTCCCGAAGGTGTTGAGGGACGTGTCCCCTACAAAGGCTCTTTAAGCGACAGTATCTACCAACTTATCGGCGGTATTCGTTCGGGTATGGGATATTGCGGAGCAATAGACATCACTTCACTCCAAGAAAAATCCCAATTTGTTCAAATAACAGGAGCCGGCTTAAAAGAAAGTCACCCCCACGACATCTACATCACCAAAGAAGCACCCAACTATTCCACCGGCACATCTATTTAGTTTTTTACTTTTCTACTCGTTTTAGGGAACCGCAACTATCGAAGTTCTCTACTACTTGTGGTAGTTGGCACTTCAGTTGACATTGGTTTAACTTTTTTTTATTTTTCTCATAGTCCCTGTGGCGGCTACTCTCGAAGTTCCGTAGTTCTTTTAGTAGTTTGCGTTTTTTAGGCTTTGGTTTGACTTATTTAGTTTTCTCTTAGTTCCTGTGGTTCGCAACTATCGAAGTTCCGTAGTTATTTTTATAGTTGGCAACTACAAGACTTATAACAAAAAAATAATATTTCACATTTTTTATAATTTGAGGATAAAATGCAAATAATAACATCTAATGCTGAATTGAAAAAAATTGTAGATAATTCTGTTTTGGGTAATTTTGATTTATGCAATTCAAAAATTATTTTTAAAGGAACAGGCAATATACTTGCCACTTCTGCTATTGGAGATGCACCTGTAAAATTAAACAATACAATTATCACTTTCAAAGGAAATAATGCAGCAATATTCTTAGCTCCAAGCAAAAGAAACTTTGTTTTGGATTTAAGAATTTCAAATGATTCTTACTGTTATATCGGAGGAAATAATTATTTCAGTAATCGTCTTAATCTATTTTGTACCGAACACACTAATGCTATAATCGGAGATGACAGTTTATTCTCTTTCGGTGTTTGGATTCGTACTTCTGATGTACACTTGCTTTATGACTGTAAAACCAAAAAAAGAATAAATAATTCTAAAAGTATCTTTATAGGCGACCATATATGGATAAGTCAGAACGCAACCGTTTTAAAAGGTACAAAGATAGGTTCAGGTGCAACTTTGGGTGCAAATGCTGTTGTGGCTGATAAAAAAGTTTTATCCAATTCGGTTTGGGTTGGCAATCCTGCAAAACTTATCAAATCCGGTGTTTTTTCTTTAGGAACTTCTTCACACGATTTTACAAATGAAGAAATAGAAAAATTTTCTCAATTTGAATCTGATGATTATGTTTTTCAATATGTAGAAAATGAAACCCTTAATTTTGAACAAATAGATTCTGAATTGAATTTATTAGGTACTGCCTACAAAAAAATAGAATATTTATTGAAATTAAATAAAATAAAAACTAAAAATAGATTTTCTTTATTCTAACTTTTTAGTTTTCTATTAGTAGCAGGGAACCGCACCTCTCGAAGTTCCCTACTTCTCGTGGTAGTTGGCACTTTTTAGGCTTTGGTTTGACTGTATGTGAAAAATCCTCTTTGAAAGAGCGGCATATGTAATGTTTTTATTGTTATGCTTAAAAAGAGCTTATTAAATAACAGTCTTAATTATCACCCCGAGCGTTTATACTTTGAAATATTTTTTATGGGGTAGTTGGATTGACTGCCCTATAAAATTGTAAATTATCTCAAATTTACGAGTTTTCGTTTCCTTGTCATTTTTTAAAAGGGTCTTGACTAGAACAGAGTAGAATGATATACTAAAAACGTAGTCAAGACATTGAAATAAATTCAATGTATACGCTCGCCGGCTAACCCCGTTGCACCGCACAGAGTCTGTGTCCACGACAGATTCTCGGCGGTGATAGTAATTCCGTTTTTAATGAAAAATGGAACGGCTATACTTACATAATTTATGACAGTTTGCTTGCAGACTGTCAATAATTTTGAAAGTTCTTCGTCTGCTGATATATCGTTGAATATTTTTGTGGCTGTTCGCCGTATTGTAAATCTTGTAGCCATTGAAATAAATTCAATGGCTACGCTCGACGGCTATGCCGTCGCACCGCCGTGAAACGGCGGCGATAGTCATTCCATTAAAATGGAATGACTATATTTTCTCCCTCTTTTGAGGTCTTCCGAAATCCATTTGTCTATGTCGGGTTGAGAGGCTCAATCCCTGAAACCTTCTCTTTTTTCGTCTTATAGCCTTTATTCCAATTCTCACAGTCTGCATATTTCTTTCCCTTGTTAAAATGATATCCTGTCCTTTTTGAAATCTCTCGCAAACTTTGTCCCTCATATTGACTTAATTGGGAAATATATATCTGTTTTTCCATCGGTATCAACCTTTCTTTCCCTCCTATTTCCTCGTTTTTTCTATCATATATTTTATCACTTCCTTTCTCTTAACCGCTACACTTTTTGCGTTATATTTGCTATACTTTTATTTTAATATAAACACGGGTCGCCTACATAGTCAACTAATGCTTTGGAATTTAGTTCTGACATATTAATTGCTCCTTGTATAGTTATTTGTATCTGTATAATCGGTTACGTTATATTTTATGCAGGAGTTGATAAATTGTGACTTGTTTATATATTATCCGACGATTTAATCACTAAATCTTCTTCATTTGCATATTTTGATAGTATGAAGTTTAAAGGAGATGTTAATGTGGCACAAACAGTAAAAGCGCAAATAC
>JAISIJ010000062.1 GCA_031262245.1 Oscillospiraceae bacterium
TTAAAATAGCACCGATGTTTCCGAGTAGCGATAAAATCATCATCGGAACACATGTAAAATATCTGAATCTTTTTACAAAAAACGAAACAGAAAAAGCTGTAAGTCCACATATTGCGGCATATACAGCTGTCAGAAAAGCAATACTCAAATTATAAAATTGCGGGTGGTATAGGAAAAAATTTACAGAATAATATTCCTTCTCTTCTTCTGAATATATGTATTCGGAGTATAACAGCGAGCCGAAATCTTGACCGTTTGCGTCTAAATAAGTTTTCGGGAAAACAATTTCGTTGATACAAATATTTACAATCAAAGGTATCAAAAACACAAGAAATGCCGCAATTGCAGAAGTAATTGCCTTTGAAACAAAGTAGTTTGTGTTTCCTAATTTATTTCTCAAAATTAAATCAATGTTCAGTTCTCTGTCAAGAATATACGAATTTGAAAACGGTATTGATGCTATAACAGGTAATAAAAAAGCAAGTATCTGTGCAAACGGAGAATAAAAATTCAAAACATACGCATATTCGGGTGCAACCAAAGTTGAAACATCGTTTCCGATATTACAAATGAAATAATAGCACGGACACACAGTGCATATTAACATCATCAGCGTGAAACATACTTTGAAATTCTTCTGACTTAACATCAGCGATATTTGATATTTTAAACTTGTGAACATGTGGTGTTTCTCCTTTTTGCTTCCTATTATAACATAAAAAATACGTCTTGTGTAAAATGTTGGACGAACGGTATGATTTTTTGGTCGAATAGTAATTAATGTATAAAATATCAGAAAAAAGCAGTCTGTATTTCTAACAGACTGCTAATTAATATTCGATTTATCTAAGACAATAATTAAAACGGAATAGCTCTCTTTGTCAATATCTATTCGAAACTCTCCGCTATAATTATTGACAATATGCTCTACACTTTTCTGACCTATACCGTGGAAATGCGTGTCTGCTGTTGGTTTTTTCGGCTGTTCTTTATTTTGTGTAAAACGATTTTTAACTTTAATAGTAAGATAGTCTTTAACCATTTTAATACTGACTTCGATGTAAGGATTTTGTTCATTTAATGACGCACTTATGGCATTATCTATGAGATTTCCCAAAATTATACTCAAATGCGTATCCGTAATGCAGCATTTTTCAGGAAGAACAGCATTTATGAGAAATGTAATTCCGTATTCGCAAGCCAAAGTTCGTTTGATATTAAGAATTGAATCGACAGCATTATTGCCGGTTTTGTAGTAGAAAAGATTTTGAGAGAGTAACTCATTTTCTTCTTCAAGTTCATTTTTCAACTCATTAAATTTGTTTTCGTTTAACAAATTCAAAAGACTTATAATTTTATATTTGTGGTCGTGCAGGCTTGACTGCCAAAGGGTAAATGTTTTCTCTGTTTCAGCCATTGATGTTTCGAGCATTTGATTTCGCAAAGCAAGTAGTTCAATTTGTTGTTTATTTTCATAATGTTCAGCTGTTTTTATTGTGCCGAAGAAAAACATAAGAATTAAAAATAATGAAATGATAAAAAACAAAGCGAATGAAACATTTAAATCATCTGCATCAAAGTACATATATTTAAATCCGACAAATAATAACAAAAAGATTATTAAAACTGAAAAAGCAAATAAACCGAGCAAATATTTATTCGGTAAATTTTTTTCTTTTATTTTAAATTTATATATAACACATATGGTGATTATGAGTAAATTTTTGCTTATAGCAACAGTTATTGCACGAAGCAAGCTATGTTCGAGGAGTATTTTATCCAGTGACAATTCAGAAATGTAAGCCACAGAATACGCTATACTGAAATTAATTGCTATCATAATTGCAAAATATGTCAGAACAAAAATTGAAATTCTTAAAGGATGTTTGTATACAATATACTGCAGTATGAGCATTATGGCAATAATGCTAAATGAAGTTATTTCCGAAAACAGTGTAATTGTATTCAGGGAAATTATTATGCCGGAGTTTAAAATTGATAACCAAAGTATTAAGTTCTTTTTTGTGCTTAATTTTTCCCTGTCTGTAAATACTCCGCAGAAAACAAAACAGAGTAAACTTTCCGCAAAAGCGGCAGCAAATTCGATAATCCAATAAATAACACTCATATCAAATCTCCGCAAATACTGAATGCAAATTCGATAATCCAATAAATAACACTCATATTGAATCTCCGCAAATACCGACTGAAAATTCGATAATCCAATAAATAACACTCATATTAAATCTCCGCAAATACCGGCAAGAACTCTCCTTGCTTCTTTAATGTGTCCACGACTTATGGGTAATCCTTCGCCGTTATCAAGATGCACTATACCATCGTGAATATTTTTTATATAATTTGCATTAACAACACAACTGCGATGAAGTGTTATAAAATATGGTTCGGTGATTATTTCGCTCATTTCTTTGATTGTTTTTCGAATAGCAAGTTCTGTTCCGTTTTTGAGGTGTATTATTATTTTTCTTGTTTTTCGTCCTGTGAATTCATAATAAATAATATCCGCAAGAAAAATTTTATATTCTCCGTCTTCGGATTTCAATACTATACCTGTATCAAGTTTTTTTGAAATTGCTTTCAGAGCCGACTTTACGGCAATCGGAAGTTCATCATTCATACAATTTTTTCGTATATATCGAAAAGGAGTGTATTCATATGCCGCAAACACAAATTGCTCGTGAGCAGTCAGAAAAATAATTATCAATTCTTCGCCGCTGTCTCGCAATTTTTTTGCAAGGTCAAAACCCGAAAAGTTCGGCATATCAATATCAAGAATCAGAATATCAAGTGGTTCTTTTTTCATTAAAATGTGTTCGATTACATCGGCAGAATTTGTATAATCATAAAATTCAACATTGTATAGGTTTTCATTCGTAGCTTCTTTTATAATGTTTTTGACGGTATCAAATATTTGACAATCATCATCACATATTCCTATTGTGTAAGTCATAATTGAGGGTTCCTTTTGCGATTTTAATCTGCATTTATGACATTATAGCACATTTTTTGCCTGCTTCGCTCGGCTTTTGCCAAAGGCAAAAGTGTAAAATTACTTCGTAATTTTACTTTCAGAAATTAAGGTTGACTTCATCAAGCCCATGCACTTTGTGCAGGTGATAAAAATTACTTCGTAATTTTTATGTTTCCATTATAGCACATTTTTTGCCGTTTGTCAAGTAGGTATTTGAGAATTTATTGTAATGAAAAAAAATTCCCCTTGACAAAATCGAATTTATGGTGTATAATTATTACAGAATTTTAATCGCAAGTCACAAAAGAATTGCAAGCAGTCTGTTATACTAAATAAAAAAAGGAATATTAACTATGGAAAAAGGTCTGACCAGAGAAGAACTGTCGGCAAAAGGCTTTAAACCTTGTCCGAGATGCGGTGCATTTTATGACCCCAATGACCCAAATGCAAAAGTGTGGAATTGCAGTCTTTGCGGAACAGATTTATCTCTTTCGCCCGAAGAGGTGAGGGCATCTTTATTGGATGACGACGAACTTTCAAATCAGCTGAAAAAGTTAAATTCAAAATCACGAAGATTAAAAGGATTTATGATTGGTTCTGCAATAAGTTGTATTGTGTTTTTAAACTTTCTTACTTGGATACTATCTATTGTTTCAATTATCTTAGCCGTAATATTCGGATTTAAGTATGCAAAAGCAAGCACAGCGGCGAAAAAAATGCTGGTTGATAACATAACACGAGGCGTTATTTCCGAAGTGTTTGATGAGGCTGTTTATGCTGAATCTTCTCGTTTGCCGGATGAAACACTCAAAGAAGCCGATGTGCTTTGGGAGTGGAACAGAGCCGAAGGTTCAGATTTAATCTCCGGAAAATATAAAAATCGCGTTATAACTTTTTGTGATATAAAACTTCAAAAAATACACACAACCAAAGATGATGATAGTTTCAGCAATGACTATTACCCTGTATTTGTGGGGCAATGGATTATTTGCGAACTCGGACGTGAAGTTTCCGCTAAATTACGTTTATGCGAAAATCCGGAGTACACGGGCAAAGTTGTAAAAAAGATTTTCGATGAACGCAAAGAAGATAAAAGTAATGTTGAAACGGTGAACAGGGAATTCAACAGGCGTTTTCAA
>JAISIJ010000004.1 GCA_031262245.1 Oscillospiraceae bacterium
ACAAGTATTTTGAAGTTACCGAGAAGGATGAAAAGGAGATAGAAAAATAAAACTCTTTATAATAATACAAATAGTATATTATAACTAAGAGGTAATATATGACTATAAATCAATATAAATTTACATAATATCTAAATATATTTCATTTTTCAAAAAACTCTGGTATATAATAAGGAGAAAATTTTTTATGGCATAATTTTAGGATCATGCTGTTTAAATTTAAATTTTATAATAGAGGTGGTACTATGGAATCAAATGGAAGCAGCAACCAAATTAACGAAAAGTTCATGACGGAATACATGACACGAAAAAGAGAACGCATTTTTTCATGCAATAGTGATTTTGACGGAGAACTGACAGATAAAAATTATGACGATAAGTCAGACGAAATGGATTTTCACTCAGTTTACGGAAAAAAAACAGCGGTATATTGTCTCCGTGAAGAAACAAGAGGATTTGACAGAACGTGTCCATCCCGTGCTTTTATCTACAAGGATTTCGATTTTAAATCTTCCGATTATAATTCGATTCACAAAGATATTCAGGTTAATCTCGTAGATATTGTACGCATTAAGCCTGTTTCAGAAGACGAACTAAGACAGATGAGAATGCTGTTATTTGAATGTTTTTCTATGTTTCTGAAAAAACGCATTAAAGAATATAAGGATTTGACCAAGGGCATTGAAGAGTTTCATATAGGGGTTTTCAAAGATTTATTCGTTGATGATACGGTCGATAACATCAAAAATTATGTGGAGGGTAATTATGAAAGCTAAAAATGAAAGAGCTGCTTTACAGCTAAAAGGAGTTAATCTGCTTGAAAAAGCTATGGCAGAACATATAAAAAATAACTTTGAGACCATATGCGACAGACAATGTCAATACGTATGGAGCGATCTAAGACTCCGCAAATGCGGCAGTTGCGATATAATTGCTCGAGAAAAGGAATTGTATTATAAAATTAAGAAATATGAAATAGATATTCTGTTAGGTGAATACTGTGGTTTATTTAAATCAGAGATAGACAGAAACAAAGATAGGTTAATTATCAACCGAATCACATTAGAGGATAAGGTATTTAAATTCCTGTCTACTTTGTCGTCTGTAAAAAAAGGACTAACTCGCAAAACCGAAAGTAGATTCTCTAAAAGTTCAGGGCAGATTAACAATGGTCGGTTTTTGTTTTTAGAACAAAAATACGGGTATTTTTTATTCAATTTAGAAAACGGAAAGTTTTATCAGATTCGCAATTATGCCAGACGAGATAGTGATACCTTCGTTGTTTTTAATATCCCGAAATTATTCTTATTTGAATATGGAGACATTTTTCCGGACTGTGAATTTGATGAAACTCTCGTTGAAATGAGAGTACCTATTAGTCCTGAAGACATTCGGCAGGTAAAGTCATTTGGGGAAGAAGATTTTCAAAAAGTGTTAAAAAAAGCAAAAGAACAACTATATTATAATGACGAAAATTATTCGAGTTTCTTTTTGATAAACATCGGCAAAATCAGTTACGGTTATAGCTCTAATAATCGTGAGGGTTCGTATGAAATGAAGCATAAGGTAGCAGTTATAACAGATAAAAGCGGTAATAACATCACAATTGCCGACAAAATTGAGGCGGCAAGTATACATGATTCTTTCATGAATATATATCGTGAAGAATCACCCTACAATCATAAATATGAAAATGTATTTTTCAAAATAAAATCAACCGACCTAATCGGAAGTACGCTTATAGCTCAGTTTTATATATGCAAGAATAAAATTTATGCGGAGCCGATTTCTGTTTTAACTGATGATAATATTATTCATTTGAAATAATGAATATATATCGAAATATAAAAAAATTTGGAGGAAAAATTATGTACATTTATGCATTCGGAGACATTCACGGGCGTTTTAGCGCTTTCAATCAAGCTCTCGATATAATCGACCTTAATGGCAGCAACAAACTTGTGCTGCTCGGAAATTTTATCGGAGAAGGATGTGGCAATTCTGCGGTTTTAAAAAAAATTATGGCTCTTGAAAAACAGTACGGGAAAAAGAAAATTATTGTAATCCTCGGAGGAAAAGAGGTTGCGGCAATTAACAATGATTCACCCGGCTTCTATAAGGATAATAAAAGATATCTGAGTTGGTTAAAAAAACATCGTTTATATTCAATTAATAACGGTTTTATTTTTTACAACAATGACGTTTATAATGAAGTAGCAAAAGAACTCGCAAAAAAATCAGATGAGTCAATAAGAGAACCGAATCATACTTTCGGAATTCCAGTAATAAGTCACAATGAAATTATACAAGAATTAATACACGAAAATATGTTAACCGAAAAAGAAAGTCAATGTTTTGATTTACCGGAAATTCTCGAAATAAAAGATTCTGTCTACTACATAAATTCCAAACCTAAACCTTGCAACATACTCACCGTTCTAAGATATAACGAGGATATGAGTCATTGTTTTGAATATCGAAAAAAGTCAAAACGCCACATTGAGCATGATAACGAAAAAGGTTTCGAACGCGTCCCTACACCATTTACGTTATTGTTATTCGCACATCAACAAATGAAAATAAGAGAACATCAAAGAGAGAATTTTGAAAACTATAGACTTTCTGAATACTATTTTGATGTAACAGAAACGATTGAACAGGAACTAGTGCCGCTTGCCGAGAATGTTTTTGAAAAAGGTTTTGATATTAATCTAATACGAATGGCAAATATAAATTTGAATTATCTTTTGTTATGTGGTGCAGATGAAGAAATCTTGAAACAGTTTGAAGCGGGAAAAGTGAATTGTGTTTATCCCAAGGGCGGCAAATCAATTGAAAACCATGAACGTTATAAGAAAGCATTAGAGGTTTTTTATAATCTTTACGAGTCGGAACGCGGTAAAAAACCGCTTGTTTATCTTTGTGTTCCGAACGGCAATTTTCTAAATTTACTTTATATCGACGTTGAAGAAGACTGGTCTGAATATTGTGTTAATAGTTATGGCGGCAAATATATAATTAAATCTTTTGTTATTAATAATTTAGTAAGTCCAGATGATTTGACCGGCAATGAAAAGCTCAAAGACTTCGGCGATTTTGCAGAAATAAATTATAAAATAAACCAAAACGGGTTAATTTATCGCGTATCAGAACTAGTGTAAAAGATGGCGACAAATTATTTTTTCGTTTATGCTATTGACAGAATTGACAAAAAGATTTATAATAACAAAAGAAAGCCTAAATTATCAACAGCCTGAGGGCGAGGAATGGAGAATTATATGTTGTATGATGGTAAATATGAGGTTTATGACTATACCGATAATGGCGACCCGGACGTACATATAGATGTGCTAAAATTCTATAAAGACGTTGTTTTTGAGAATAGGGCGGAATTAACAGAAATAAAATCAAATTACAATAAGAAAAGTCAATGGCGATTGTTATTAAAAGAAGACATTCATGATAAGCACATTGAAGAAAAAGTAATTGTTGGCGGTGATGCAATAATAAGCATTGCTACTGTTATCGGATGTGTTTTACGAACTACTCCATTCTATGAATATCTTGATAAAATCGGCGGGAAACTATCCGATTTGCCTAATAAGGTAAAGATAGCAAAGATTATAGAACAAGGTGTTTTACAATCAGATGCTGAATGTAATCTAATTAAACTCTTCTATTTGTATCATACTAAAGGTAACTTTATGCCGTTGCCTAGGACAGGTATCAACAGTTTTAAAAACACAGCATTTCACGATTTTCCCGATCAATTTTTTAAGTATGTAAGGGATTCATACTTTATAAATTCAAAAAATGATGAAAATAATGTCTATTTTAGTTCTTTTGGTAGTTGGGAAAACTTTATAAAACAAAATAGATTACAAGAATATTTTAACGATGAAGAACTATTTGTAGATTTCAAAAAAATCTCTTGTTATGATGATAACACCACATTTGACTTGAAATATAACGAGAAAGTTTGTCCCAAACGTACTCTTTCTGACCAATACGATGAATTGCGATAGGTAATCCTTTGAAGTTATCTACAGATTTTCCCCCGCACCACACCGTGCGTGCGGCTTTAACCGCACACGGCGTTCCATTGATTTTGAATGATAAATAATAAACAAACATTACAAATTGCATTGTTACCTTAAATGGTGAAAAGTCCTGCCTTTTTGCGGAGAGTGTGGAGTTTGCGGATGTTGTCACGGTCAAGTTTCAGCATTTTTGTATCGCGGTTAATTGTGGCTGTGTCGGTTGAATGAATTAGAATATGAACGTCTTCGGATACTAACACAATGTTGGCATATCTGTCATTTCCGCCTTGACTTCGCGGCAAAATATGATGACAGT
>JAISIJ010000103.1 GCA_031262245.1 Oscillospiraceae bacterium
AAATTTCTCATAAGATGTTGCGGAATTATAAAACTCCGAAGCCTTAGTTCTTGATATTTTTATAAGATTTTCACAACTTTCGTCGCTCATATCATGAATAAAATAATTAAGCGTTAAATTATACAAGTCATATACTTGTTGTTTAATTTTTCTTATATCCATATTATTTTCCTCATATTGTGTATCTGTTATATATTGTTAATACATCTTCTTATTCAATTATAAACAATAATTAAAGAAAATTTTCAACCAAAACGGTATTGTTGCATTTCGGGAATGCAAATGACAATCTTAAAATTCGCTTTCAAAATCAGCAACAGCACGTTTTGCCGATTGGTATATGGGCAACATTTGCGGAGAATTCAACTGCGTACCAAATTGCTGAATTTTCCCCATTGCTTCTTGTATCCCTTCCATAAGGGTATCCGGTGCTATAGGAAAGTCTGTAAGGTTTGTAAACCATTCTATTACAGATTTCATTGATACTTCCCAGCCTAATGGATTTTCCAAAAGAACTAATAAACATTTCCCCTTTATAGCTTCTTCCGGATATGGAGCTAATGCATTTATATCACCTTTTACTCTTTTCACCATTGTTAGAAACTCCCAATTACATTTTTATCAATAAGTTAATGGATTACCACAGGAAAGTTGCAATTGTAGAAGTTAAACATAAGGCTGTACAGCAGCTTTCCAACGCACATTTTTTATTCGGGTTTATAGGTATCTCCTGTAACATAAGCAACTAATGTTTCGACAATATGCTTATGCGAAGGTCTTTGTCCAGTTTCACGATAAATTATATCAGACACTTCATTATAATATTTATCATAAGTTCCTTTAAAAAATGTTTTACGCAATGTGTCTTCTAACATATCTATTGAAATCTTCCGCATAGCATCTTCATCAAATTTCATATTTATCTCCATTCTATTTTACCAAATTCGCTTTTAACAGAAAGAAGGTTGTAGTTTAAGACATTAAGCTAACCACTTGTATTGCTTGGCCATTTTCATAGGACAATATATCATATCAGAACAGGGTTCTAAAAAAATTTCTTGCCCGGTATTGTCAGGAAACATTCCAAATACAGAAGCTACAACAAGAATTCTATCGTTGAATTTTTTTCCAATCCGGTTTCTGAGCTATTATTTAAGAATTTCTGTGGGCCAACTTTTATTAGATTGGCATCAGATTCTTGTGGATTAATTGTTCCGCCAGTACATTTGCGTAAAACTGTTGGAGGAGTAACTATAGCTTGTGTATCCACATCTACAAAATCTACTACTTGATAAAACAAACTTGCTCCAATTTGAAATGATTTCATAGTTTTCGGCATAAATATTGACATAGCTATTCTCCTTAAGTAATAATACTTTTCTTTCAATAGTTTATATTGGTGGTTATATTTACATATTTTTTCGGTGAAGAGTTTTTTCGTAAAATACTACTTTTTACGAAAAATAGCCGATAAACCCACTAACCACGGCGTTTTTTATCGCCGTTGACCAGAAATCCGCTATAATCAAGATGTTGGGCAGTGCGGTTTAAGGCGAGTTGCACATAATTATATTTCGTAAAATACTACTTTTTACGAAATATAACCGATAAAACCACTAACCACGGCATTTTTGCGTGACGTTGACCAGAAATCTGCCACAATCAATCGAAAGAATAAACCTCCGTTAAATTATTACATATAGCGTTCATACAGCCACGCTTGTGTTCGTTGCTTGAATGGGCATATTTATTTAAAGTAATTGTTGCCGAGCCGTGACCAAGGATTTCAGAAAGCGATTTTACGTCGCACCCGCTCTCCAAGGCTCTTGCCGCAAATGTGTGCCGTGTGCTGTGAAATCCGACATCTTTAACATCGGCGGCTTGTAGAATCCGTTTAAAACGATATTGTAAAGTCCGTGGTTCAATGGGCTTATTTTTGTAATTTAAAACGTACTCACCGGCGGTAATTAAGCGGTGTTTTCGGAGCAATTCGAGAAGAAAATCGGGGAGCGGAATTTCTCTTGCCGAAGTGATACTTTTCGGAGTTAGGAATGCAACCGCCGTTTTGCTGTTTCCGTCCGAACGGATACGTTGAATTGTACGGTTAATGCGGAGTAGTTTACAATCAAAATCAAGATCTTCCCAACGTAATCCGCATAATTCTCCGATACGAATTCCCGTATAAAGGCATAGCATAACAGCGATATAGTCGGTTGAACCCCGTTCTTTTGCCACTTCTTCAAGGCGTTTTTGTTCGTCTACCGAAAGATATTCCGCTTTGGGTTTGACTTGTTTTGGAAATTTTACGGCGAATAGACCCTCATTCTCAGCTTTCAAGGCAGATTTTAATAAAGAAAAAACGGATTGTGCGGTAGTTACCGACAATCCGTTTTCAAGGAGTTTATTTACAAAATTTTGAAATATTTCTATGGTTAGCTTGCCACAGCACACATTACCAAAACATGGAGAAATATAGATTTCGAGATACCGGCTGTAAATTCCAATTGTAGAAGGTTTTAACCTCATTTTTGCCTCATTCAAATATTCCATAACCGCCCACATAACTGTGGATTTATTCGCCGTTGGCGACTGTAAATTCAGAGAAACGTTCTTCGCTTTTTCCAGTTTATCCCTAACTTCACCATATGTTTTTCCGAAAACAGAACGATACCTTTTCTTCCCATTTGCATTAAATCCGTCTGCATATCGCCCCTCAAAACGTCCGTCTTTGCGGTGATAAATATTTCTTGCCATTCTCATTGGCTTTCCTCCTTAATTTTGACCAGATTTCTGACCATATTAACTAATATTATAACACAAAAACCATAATTTTACAACGATGTTGTGTCGATTCAAGTTTAACCCTGAAAAATTTTCTCAAAAAAAGCCGAAAAAATTTGAAAAAAGTATTGACTTTTTAAAGAATATATGAATAATTTCTCATATGTAAATTTAACCTAAATGTTGCATTTATTCATTGAAAATTTACAAAAAAACACTTGACATCGTTCTTTAAAAGGATTATAATGTATATGCGAGGCGGATTTCGACAAGATTTAACAAATAGGGTTGGGGTTTTGTTAAATACTGGCGATTTTTATTTTTCGTAAAAAGTGGTATTTTGCGAAAAATAGGTTTTGCAACACGATACACTTATTCCTAAATTTGTATTAATTAATTTATTTATTACTTGTTCAGACTTTATAGAGAAAAAAGATTGTTTAAAAGGCGGACGTGAGTGTGAAGTTTCATAATAAAATTTCTGCTTTGGCTGGATTAATATTTACTCTTGTTCCTTTTATTTCTGCACTAATTAATTCTTTTATACAAACACCGGCAACAAAAAGTATTATTGTTATTGCATTTATGATAGCTTGGAGTTTATTGGCATATTTTATACTTTCACTACCCTATAAAGAATTGCGTAGATATCACCTAATTGATACAGAGTGTAATAAACAATTCGGATATCATTTGATAACGTATGAAATTGATTGTGAAATATCATGTTCTGTTATGAAAATTAAACATAGTGAAGACAATAAAATTTGTTGTGTTAATTTTATAGATTTTGGTTTAGATTTTAAACCGCTTGATGAAAAGTTAAGTAATAAAAAATTGAAATGGTTTTCTTCGGATGACTTTCAGTTTGTTGACAATGGAAATTTGCAAAGTTCAATTTCTTTTAAAGATAGAGGTATTGTGTTATTTGTTTTTACTATTGAAAGTGAAGCCCCAGATAACTATATTGTTAGACGCATTGATGAGAATAGGTTTAGCAAAAATGCAATAGTCATATCTGGAAATAGTCGAATGTTTGATAGAACTGATTTTACGAAAGCACAAATACTCACAGATGACGAAGGGAAAATTAGTAAACATGAATGGCAACGCTTTAAGAAATGCAAACTAAATGATGATGAAGTATCACGCTTAGTAAAGGCAGTAATGAGTAAAGGGAGTAAATCTGTTAAGGACAAAAATAAATCAACTTCTACGCCTGTTCCTCCTCCAGGACCACCCCCTCACACCCATATATCTACACTTGATAAAGCTGCTGATAAAGGTACTGAGAGTATGTCTGAATTGTTTGAAACCATAAATAAACCAATTGAGATTCCTCCTGTAGGACCACCCCCCACACCCATTTAGCTACACTTGATAAAGCTGCTGATAAAGGTACTGAAAGTATAATTGATAAATATTCGTCTGAATTGTTTTACAACATAAATAAACCTACCGATGCTGAAAAATAAATTTTTACTTTTTATATGGAGGATATTGTTATGGCAGACCCAAGAGCAATACGCAATAAAAGATTAATAAATGAATACAATGAACTTATGAAAATAAATAGTTCTGTTATTCAAATTGAACCAATAGGTAGTGCACCGTATGAGAAATATAAAATTACTTATAATATTCGTACTATTATAAGTCCTACACCAACTTATAGAAACACTACAGTTTGTACGTTGACAATACCACCTAACTATCCCGCCAAAGATGGTGCTCCGCGTATCATTGCTGAAAGTTCACCTCCGCCTTGGCATGTTAACTGGTACACAGATGGTCGTTGGTGTTCTGCCTACTATTCGAGCAATTTTAATCCGGATGAATCACTTGTAAATCTCATTTTAAGGTGTGCTCGTGTACTTCAGTTCGACCCTGTTATAGCAAACCCTGATAGTGCAGCGAATCCCAGTGCAAAAGAATTCTGGTTTGCAAATAAAAATAATAAACGCATTATTCCGTGTGATGTACAACCATTACCTATAATTGATGCTTCGGGACGAATTATTCTTCCGGACAAACCCAAACCAACTATCGTAATAAATTCCGCTCCGCAAAACAAACCTAAAATAAGTATTTTGCCAAAGAATGATGGGAATTCCTAATTAAAGGAGATATATAATAATGGCAGATTTAAGAGCATTAAGGTCACGTCGCTTAACGAATGAGTATAATGAATTGAAAATGTTAAATGGAGATGTTATACAAATTCAACCATTAGGAGACGCCCCTTACGAAAA
>JAISIJ010000161.1 GCA_031262245.1 Oscillospiraceae bacterium
GGGCGGAGATTTCCGCCCTTTACCTTAATTAGCCCATAAGTCATATTCTGACTTAACTTCATAAAATTCTAACTCCTCGATTGGGACGTCTTTTTTCCAATATAATCCTCTTTCCCACATCTCAAAACCGGCTTCAACTGCTCTTTTGACATCTTCATTATTTCGCACGCCAGTACATATAGTCCAATGTTCTTCATCTTTACCGCCTAAAATTGTGCTATCAATGCCTTTATGAATTGCACGCGTGGTAATTTTATAGTAGTCGCTGATTTCTGTTTTCGGAACAATTTTTTCATATACAGTTCCATTATTTTGAACGTTATAAATATAAAATCCATATTCTAATGCTGATGAATCCATCGAACGTAATTTTACATTAACATTGTCATTTTCAATTTCGCGAAGTCTGAATTCAGCACCTTTGTATACAGCTTGTGGTCCGTTTTTCATTTTATTACTCTCCAATCTCAACAAATTTACCGTTTCCACCATTTTTATTTTCAAGAGTGCTATTAAATTCCGCCACTAATTTTTTATTCCCGTTTCTATCAATTTCATAAATATTACCACTTGCGATTTTAGCAGAATCCTCATCAGGGATTCTATATTCGGGTATTAAATTATTCTCCGAACGGGTAAATCCGTTGCCGGAATATGGGTAAAAAGGGCGGAGATTTCCGCCCTTTACTTTAATTAGCCCATAAGTCATATTCTGACTTAATTTCATAAAATTCTAACTCCTCGATTGGGACGTCTTTTTTACGATACACGCCTCTATCCCACATTTCAAAGCCGGATTCAACTGCTCTTTTGACATCTTCATTAGTATATATATTGATACATATATCCCAATGTTTTTCGTCTTTACCGCCTAAAATTCCGCTATCGATGCCTTTATGAATTGCATATGTGTTAATTTTATAACAGTCGCTAATTTCCGTTTTCGGAACAATTTTTTCATATACAGTTCCATTATCATATACTTTATAAATGTGATATCCGAGGTCTAAAGATTTTGGGTCGGTTGTGTGTAATTCAACATTATTATTATCGTTTTCAATTTTACGCACTTTAGTTTCAAAATTGTTATAAATTGTATATACTCCTCCTCTCATTTTAAATCTCCTAACTTAATAAAAGCACCATCTGTTCCATTCTTATTAGTATAATTTTTATCAAAAAACTCTACTAATTCACTATTACCGTTTCTATCAATTCTATAAATATTACCACTTGTGATTTTTGCAGAATCACCTTTCGGAATTCTATATTCGGGTATTAAATTGTTCTTCGAGCCGGTGAAACCGTTGCCGGTGAATGGGTAAAAAGGGCGGAGATTTCCGCCCTTTATCTCAATTAGCCCATAAGTCATATTCTGAATTTATTTCATAAAATTCTAACTCCTCAATTGTTACGTCTAATTTATGATACAATCCCATTTCCCACATTTTAAAACCGGCTTCAACTGCTTTTTTTACATCTTCATTAGTATATACATCGATACATATATCTCGATGTTTTTTATCTTTACCACCTAAAATTCCGCTATCAATACCTTTATGAATTGCACGCGTGTTAATTTTATAACAATCGCTAATTTCCGTTTTCGGAACAATTTTTTTGTATAGTGTTCCATTTTTTTGAACACTATGAATATAAAATCCAAGGTCTAAAGATTTTTGGTTTGTAGAACTTAATTCTACATTTAATGTATCATTTTTAATTTTTTCAACCCAACATTCAAACCCTTGATAAATTGTATATATTCCTCCTCTCATTTTAAATCTCCTAACTCAATAAAAGCACCTTTTTCACCATTCTCTTTAATATGTTCAATATCAAAAAATGCCACTAATTCCCTATTCCCTGCTTCATCAATTCTATAAATATTACCACTTGTGATTTTTGCAGCATTAGGTCCTGATTCCGAAATTCTGTATTCGGGTATTAAATTGTCGTTTGAGCCTGTGAAACCGTTACCGGTGTATGGTGATTCAAGAGTAACACCATATATTATATCACTATTTGCATCATAGTCTTTTGAATATGGAATTTTAAGTTTATCGGTATCACTTGTGGTATATTCAATAACATATATCTCATCCTTAGTAAATATTGGACCTTTAGATATATCATTAGTAGTGTTTAATGCCAAAGCTTCTTGAATTTCAGCAGGTGTTTTGAAACTATTTAGAGAAGAATTTTTAGCAGTAAATCCTTGAATAGTATTATATTCATTATCAATACATTTTCTGTAGTTTAAATTATTAACTGCTTTTGCCATAAGCATTGTTGATGTAGGGGCTGGTTCTGTATCTCTTATACTTTTTAATAAAGTTCTTTCTTCGGCGGTAAGTTCGGTAGGCGGCTTTAATCTCAGTTCACTGATTTTACTTATAGATTCGCCACTATCATTCATTCTTATAAAAACTTCATCGGGAATATCATTAAAATTTTTATAGATTTTTACAGACTCGTCTATAAAATTGCCACCGATTTGTCTGGACAGTAAATAATCTACCTTTAAAGCATTAGCACCCGATTTAATAGCTAATTCTGCAACTCCTTCAGATAAATTTCTTACAAGTTTAGATTTTAAGGCGATATTAGCAAGTGGTTTTGCAATTGCTCCCATACCCATAGCAGCGATAGTAATGCCGGAACTTAATTTAGTTCTGTTTTCAAGTTGTATACGAGCTTGTTCTTGTGCATCATCATTAGGGTTATCTGTTGCATCAATATACAAATCAATTTCTTGACAATAGTAATCTACTGCCGACATAAAGGCAATAAATAATGCACCGATTATAACACCTGCAAGAAGAGGACTTGCTATTGCACCACCTAAAATTGCAACTATACCGGCAATAGTTAATCCGACATCGACAGATGTCAGCATCATATCTACGAAATAATCGGCTTTGTAAAAGTCCGTTGAAGAACCACCATTTGAAAAACTGTCATTATAGTATAATATATCATCTGACGAACCGGTATCAGGGTAAAATACCACAGCACCGTTTCCTATCCAGCCATTAACCGTTATCGGATTTTTTGAAATTGATATAATTCCGTTTTTATCAGTAATTTCACGTAATTGATTTATTGCATTATTGTTTTTTCCTAAATCATTGAAAACTGATATATTATCTTTTTCATCTTCAA
>JAISIJ010000181.1 GCA_031262245.1 Oscillospiraceae bacterium
CCGCAATGTTTAAAGATTTTCTTAAAATAGTGGTAAAATTTAAATGCTAATCCTTGAAATTCTCCAAAAACTCCAAAATCCCAACTTATTTTTACAAAAAACTATTGCAAAAAAGTTAAAAATATGTTATAATAGTAGGGAGGTGTCGGCTATGGCAAGTACATTCAAACTTATCAACGTCATCTTATGAAAATTCCCGTTTCGACGAAATTCACACCGCTTATCTATAGGCAATCTCTAAAAATTTTTCTTTTTTCTTAAATTCAGCGGAAACTCTCCCCAAAAGTGAAAAATAGTTTTTAGAAATTGCCTATGGAAGAGCGGTTTTCAACAACAATAAAATTAATACAAAAAGGAAATCATTATGAACACAAAAACGAAACATTTTTACGGAGTTATTCCGATGCAACCCGAAAACGGACTATATTCCGTTGTGTATGATTGTAAGGAAAACTCTAAACTTGACAATAAACTTGAAACATTTTTCCCGGGACTTGTGGCAATAAACGGATACGTTGAAAAAGGTGAACACATTAAAATTTCGGCGATAAAAGTTAGCGACCACGATAACTCCGAGATGAATTACCAAAAATTTCTTGGAGAATTAAACAAAATCTCTTCCGAAAAAGGTTTCACCTATGACTTGGAAATAATTAAAACATCAGAAGATTTGGCAATCAAAAAGAATTTAAGCCTATTTAAAAAATTAATAAAATCTGTAGGAAATGACGAAGAACTATATGCGTCTATAAATTACGGATTTAAGCCAACTCCTATTATCCTCTCAATGGCGTTGAATTACGCTTATCAAATTTGTGAGAACACCGACATCGGTTGCATTCTCTATGGTCAATTTAACCACGTTACAAAAAAAAGCACTATTTATGACACAACAGCACTCTTCTATATGGACGGAATTGTAAACACTCTTGCAAAAAACAAAGTAAAAGACTCGTCAAAAATGATGGATTTTGTTCTCGGGGAGGAGTACGATGATGACGACGATGAAATTAACTGAAAATCCCGAACTTCTCCGAGATAGAGAAAATATAAATCGCCTTGCCGAGGAACTTGTAAAACTTGACCCCGAAAAAGACAGTTCAACTATCGTCGGGAAAACAAGTAGAATTTGGAATATTGTCTGGAATAATTACTCTTATTCAGGAAAATCTTCGTATAAATCCGACGATTTTGTAGATTCCGAACTCTTTGATTTTTCCGGTGTTTCTTATAATATTTTTGAAAAAGTTATTGAAACAAACCTCCGTACAAGTAAACGACCCGAAAATAAAGGCAAGTGGGTTTTCAATCCCGAAGAAGGCGATTTTTGTTCGACGATAAGAAGAAAAGTCTTGCATAAAGTTAAAGTAAATAATAAAGAAAAACTCGGCGAATGTCGAAATATATCTATTGAAGAAAGCTCCGAAGAAAGCGAAAACAAAGCATACAGCCCTCTTGATAAATATTCTTTTAAAGCCTACCAACAGACAAAAACCGAAAAGGACCTTGATTTTGACGCTTTAAACGACTTTTCAGAATTGATAATAAACTATAAACTCTTTGAAAAAACAGCAAAGCCAAAGGAATGTTTTTATGCGTCTGCGTTCTTTACCTATGAGATTATTAAGCCGTTGAGAGAAGATTACACTCCCGAATATGAAAACTCTCCTCACGTTTTTATCGCTATGGATGAGGATTTACTCGATTACCTCTATTCAAAGAAAATAGAAAAACTTTTTGACATTTCAACTTTTGATTTCAAGCCCGATATTAAGTTTAAAGCCCGTCAAAAAAATATCGCTAAAGCAAAAGGCATAGACCCTAAAACAGTTGTCGATAGACAGAGAAAATATGATAAGTTCAAAGAAAATTGGAGAGAAAAGAAATGATATTGACAATATATGACTTATCGGGTATACAATCGTTTATTTTTTCAAACAGCAAATTAAAAACCACTGTAGGAGCGTCGGAGATTGTCCACAAATGTCTTTTTGAAAACATACCCGAATTGGACAAACTTAATTGTAAAGACGGTGACTGGAAAAATGAAAAAACTTTGGGTTCTTCGGGGACAAGAATTGTCTATATCGGTGGCGGAAACGCTGTTATGATGTTCAATTCAAAGGAAGAGTCTGATAAATTTACGGAAGAATTAGCAAAGAAAATCATAACCGATACGGGCGGAACTTTGCGTTTAATTTCCGCAACTGTAGAAATAAACGAAGAGGCAAAAGACACCGAAAAACTCTCCGAAGTATGGAAAAAACTTTACGACGAACTGGACAAAAACAAGAAAAACACCGCATATTCCGTGCCTTTCGGCGGATTTTCTCTTAACGCCCAAGACAACGAAACTTTTGAACCTATTATTATGGTTGAGGACGGCGAAAACATAAAATATTTTCCGAGAAGTAAATATCTGAAACTTAAGGCTTACAAGAAATTAATTAAGGAAATAGAGGGAAATAAAAAATCCGACGATGTTCATTTTTCAACAGAGTTTGAAAAATTCCACAAAGACGGCAAGAATTTTATCGCCGTAATTCATATTGACGGAAACACAATGGGAAAGGCAATTCGTGCATACAACGAGAGTTTAACAGGAAAACTTTCCGACTGTCTTTTTAAATTAAGGCAAATGTCTGTAAAAATTTCCGCTCTCTATAACAGCGTTCTTGACGAAACTATCGCTGAAATTTATGAGAAATACAAAGAAACTCACAAACAACAAGAGATAGAAAAAAACGGATTCCTTTTCAGAAAAATAATCTCTGACGGGGACGATATAACCGTTATTTGTGCGGCGGAATTGGCGTTGGATTTTTCGGAAATGTTTCTCACAAAACTTGAAAAATCGGCTGAAGATGAAAGTAAAAAAATCGAAAATTATACCCCCACAGCCGCTGCCGGAATTGCATTTGTCGGCATAAAATTCCCTTATTACGATGCCTATAATATCGCCGAGGCACTTGTTAAAAACGCAAAGAAAAAAACTTTGGAACGTATGGGTGACGAAAAGCCCTATTCAAGTATTGACTGGCAGATTATGTACGGCGGAATTGCCGAAGATATAGCTGAATTTCGCCGTGAAAATTACCAATTAGACGACAATACTTTTCTGAATATTCGCCCGTATATTTTTACAAAACCCGAAAATCCTTATGCTTACGAATTGTTTATTGAAAAGAAAGATAAGATTAATGCACTTTTGGAAAAAGGTTTTTCAAGAGGAAAACTTAAAAAATTAAGAAATGCGTACGGTATGGGTTTTGACAGTGCGGAAAATTACGGCGAGTTTATTAAATCCCGTGAACAGGGCGGAAAATTTGAAAAACAAGCCGAAGAATTGTCAGAAGTTTTTCAAAAGACAGACGGAAAAACTTACGCAAAGTGGTTTGATGTCCTTGATATAATGGATTTTGACATAGCTACACAGGAGGAAAAAGTTAATGACGTATCAGCTGAAAATTAAATTAAAATCCGATATATGCTGTGCAACAGGCGGTGGAAACGGCAGTAATATAGATACGCTGTCCTTTTTTGACAATATCGGACTGCCCGTTATTCCCGGAAAAAGAATTAAAGGATTGTTGCGGGAACAAGCGGATTTGCTTGTGAAGTACGGCAAATATACAAGTGAAAATATTGAAGATTTATTCGGCGGACTCGGCGGAAAAAAAGGCGAGATATATGTTTCTGACGGCGTTTTGGATGCTTATGACGACTTGAAATTTGAGTTGCAAAAATACAGAAAAGAAGAGGTAAGCGACAGTTTTTCCTCTCTGCGTTCACGAACAAGAATTGACAAAGACGGAATTGCCGTTGACCATTCACTCCGTACAATTCAAACTGTTATGAAAGGGCTTGAATTTTTTTCAACAATTACTGTTGAGTCGGATAAATACACGGAATTGCTCTCCGATTGTACGAAAATCCTGCGTCATATCGGACTTAACCAAACTCGTGGTTTGGGCGAATGTGAGTGTGTACTCGAAAAAATCTTCCCGAAAGAAAATAGTATCCCCGATAATTTTACGTCCCCATTTACTCTGAAAGGAGAATTTGAAACCTATACTTATAAAATAAAATTAATTTCCGCACTCGCAACCGACAACGACTATATTTCGGGTATGCAAATCCAAGGGATTTTTGCTGAAAAACTTGCTACCAAGCCCTATTTTAATGATATTGTGTTGAAAAATACGATTTTCGGGAACGCATATATAAGTGACGGCGAAAACGAATTTTTCCCTGTTCCGTTGAGTTTTGTTGCAGTTAAAAATGCCGATGTAAGTAAAAATAATTTTACAAATAAAATTTACGATTCCGCCTGTACTGAATTTGAACGGGACGACAAAGAGCAATATGTTTCTGTGGGCGGATATATGCGAATTGATACTGAAAATATCTACAGGCAATCTCTAAGTCATTCCACCGAATATCATTACAACAAAAAAACACACGATTTGTTTGCGTTTAAAAAAATCCCCGCCGGAAAAGTTTTTATGGGAAGAATTACGCTGGACAAGAACGCCGTGCCGATTTTTAAGGCTGTTTGCAATGAAATTCTTACCTTAGGAAAAGGTCGTTCGGCAGAATACGCACTTTGTAAATTTGAATTTTGCGAAAAAATTGTGGACAAAAAAGATACTGTAAATGCGGAAAAATCCACCATAACACTTCTTTCCGATATGATTTTATTTGACGAAAACGGAAATAATTCCGGCGACCCTGCTGTTTTAAAAAAAGCTTTCGGGCTTGACGAAACTGCAACAGAAAACACAAAAGTATTCACAAAAACAAAACTTATCGGCGGATATAATAACCATTGGAAACTCCCCAAACCCCAGTATATCGTTTTCTCAAAAGGCACCGTTTTAAGCGGAATTTATACAGGTGAAAAAGAGGGAACAAAGGGTATTCTTGCAAATGTCGGATACGGAAAATTTGTTGTTACAGACAACGTAAGAAGTGAATATCTCGAAACAAAACCCCTTGAAATAAAAACAGCCAATTCCGTAATTTCAGAAAAATCCGCTGAAATTGCAAACCGAATTGAAAAAAATCGTCAAATTAATGCGTTCACAAAAGCGGGATTGGAATACGCAAACACTCATTTCAGAGAATGGGAAAATATCAGCCAGTCCTCTGCAATGCGACTTTTTAATCTTTTCAGAAATCAAAAATACTCTCCCAAAGAACCAGAACTGCCATTAAAAGAACGGCTTTTAAA
>JAISIJ010000194.1 GCA_031262245.1 Oscillospiraceae bacterium
TAAAATACAAGCGTAAAATCCCACACTTGTAAAAAGTTTATAGAAATTTTGACGGATTACGTTTATTGTTTTCAATTTAATCACCGCTTTTTACTGTATAATATCTGAAATTTTCACCGTCTTTAGCGTCAACGTATGCTAAATATATCAAACCGTCATTAGGATTATAGAGTGTAAATTTCCACACAGGAACGACTTCGTTAGGGTATCCGCCCTCTACATCTACAAATCCCTCCGCAGTTTTTATCAATTTTCTGCGATAGATAAACTCTGTTTTTTGAACATCAAAAATAACTTTGTCAGACAAGTTACTGCTGATTTTTTCTGTTGCAGTTTCAAAATTTATTACTTTGTTATATTGTTTTGTGTTTTCTATTGTCAAAACACGATAATATCCGTAGAGAATGTCAACATCATTACTTTCAACCATAAAAGCATTTCCGCCCGAAGTTAAATAATTGCCGAAATTGGCGGAGTTTAAGGTCATCGTTCCGTTTTTTAAGTGTTCAAAAGCTATGCCTTGATAACTTCCGGTTGTCAAAAAATTATATCCGAAAATATTGTTATTTACTTTATAAACATCAACACCTATTACAGAAATTTCTAAATTTGCGTTTGACGGATACGGCAAATTATTAATGTAATTCTCGAAAAAATCAACGGCTTCATTAATCGGAATTTCTTTGTCTGATAATTTATAACTTTCAGTGCTGTCAGGTGAATAACTTGCTACCAATTCAAGGTGGTCGACAGGGTCGTAACTCTCAAGACAAGGGTAAAAATCTCCGATTTTGCCGCAAATTTCTACGGTTTTACCTTTGTTTATTACGGTGTAGCCTGCACCGATTTCCGTTCCCATTTCAAAACATACTTGTGAATTCCAATCGGTTACATCTCTTAACCAAGTTTCATCATAAAGTAGTGATACATCTCCCTCTTTACCGGAAACAAGGTCTTCATATTTATCTTTTACTTTATTGAAGTCTTGAATTTTATTTCCGTTATCATCATATTCAATTTTAGAAGAACCGCCGTTATAAAAAAGATAATTTTCATTAAGAGTATGATTTGGGAACAGATATTCAAACATACTTTTATATTCTTTATAATAATTTTCGAAATTTTGTGTTGTGGAATTTCTTGAAATAAACTCAAGTACAGGCGTTTTTTCGGGTATTTGAATATCGATATTTTCACCTGTTTTAAAGTTAGATTGAGAATTTATAATGTCAATAACTGCTGCTTTATCAAGAGAAAGTATGTCTATTGGTATAAGATTATCCGAAGTGGATATTGCAGAAGAATCGTATATTCCCGATGTATTGTCGGAACTTTGATTATCATCGGAGTTCTTCCCACATCCAACAAGCGATACAATCAATATAATACAAATTGCAGTAAATATTTTATGTTTCATTGTTGCTCCCTTTTAAATAAATGTTATTCATTTTTTTGTTGTATAATATCTGAAATTTTCACCGTTTTCTGCATCAATAAAAGCACGATAAATTAAATTATCATTGTTATTAAACAACTCAATTTTCCAAGAAAGCACAGCGGTTTGAATGGGTCTTTCAGATTCGGGAATGTTATAATCAATTTTACTCGGGCAGTAAACAAGTTCCATTTTCAGAATATCAAATTTTACACCCGATGTAAATTCTCTTGCGAATAAATCCAGTGCAGATTCAGGCATAACAATGCTGTCAAAAGTTTTTAATTTATTGACATTATATCTATCTCCTGTAATATAAGCCAGTTCAATATTGTTACTTTCACATATAAATATGTTCCCGGTATCAAAATAATAATTATAATCAGAATATTGTCCGCCCTCAAAATAATCGAAAGGAATTCCGTTATATTCTCTGCTTGACTGAAATTCATATCCATAAGCATCGTCAGTAATTTTATAAACATCTGCATTTCCGACTACCGAAACAGAACTTAAATCTCCTGTACGATTCGGATTGGAATTAAGATACTCATAGGCAATTGTTTTTGCCTCTTGCGGAGATAATTCTTTATCAAGAAGTTTATATTTTTTATTACTGTTTTCGGGTAATGTTTCTACATATTCAAACATATCTTTCGGGAGTAATCCGCCGATACTGTTTTGAACATCGGCAAGCTTAAATGCTTTTCCTTGGTTATATTGAATATAATTTGTGTCATTAAACATAAGAAAAAAACAATCATTTCCCGTAACACCATTTCCTCCATATTCAGGCATTAATGCGGTTTCATACATTAGACAGACAGTTTTCATATAGTCAGATTTTATTTGTTCTTCATAATCTGATGTTTTTGGGTAGTACCCAATTTCCAACCAAAATTTCTCGTTTAATTTCGAGTCGTATGGAGCGAAGTAATAATGTGAATACTCAAATTCTTTACCGGGTAGATAGTAACTAAATTGTTCTTTAAAATTATTTAAAAAATCTTTTTGTGTAGGCATATCAGTCGGCAATATTTCTATATTCGAAAATTCTGCAATGTTTTCGGGAAAAATTAAGCGGCTTTTTTCGGAAAAGCTTAAATTAAAAAAATCTTTTTCTTTGGCAGCGTTGAAATTATTTTGTACATCTTGCATTAATTCTTTTCCGTATTTCTGTGATTTAGATACACCATTATCCTTAGCGGAACAGGATATTAAGAGAAATGCTGAAAATACAAGTGATAAAATAGCAAGTTTTTTCTTCATAATATAATCCCCCTTTCATTTTTTTATTTTTCTCTTTACTGATGTAACACTTGAAATCGAAAAATCTATCCTCAAATTAAAATAAAAAAGCGATATTTGTGACAATTCACAAAATATCGCTTATAAAACATTAAAAATACAGCACTTAGTACAAATATAGAATCTATTCGACATATTTTGACATTTTAAGTAATTCTTCCACCGGAACAGTCCCACTTAAACAAAATCTATAATTTTCAAAATCCCAGACAACTGAACTTTCAGTATCTGAATTTTCAGCAGAAAATATATAATAAATAATACCGTTTTCGACAATTTGGCTGAATTCAATATTTTCATTGTTGACTGAAATTGATTGACTTTCACTTGCATAATTAAAAGCTATCAAATTATTTTCGTTTTGATAAATAATAGTTCTGCAATCACTCGCACCCTCATTAGCAATTTCAACATATCCATCGGGAATATTGCTTAATTTCCAATCTTTATAAATAATTTCGTTGTTATCTCCTGTAAATTGAGTATGAGTATCAAACCAACGCACAAAAACTTCTCTTACCGCCGCTTTGACTTCGGGTTGAGTTACAAGAACAACGCTGAAAACAGCGACAAAAACTGCCGCAACAATGCCGATTTTTTTAGTTGTATGAACAATATGCGTTATCACTGTTTTGCGTTTATCCAATTTAAAAAGTTTATTCATTTTCAACTTAAAATCTTCGGAAACTTTGGGATTTTCCATATCTTTTTTGTGATTATTAATTTTATTATTCAATTCACTTTTAACAACTTGGCTGAATAAA
>JAISIJ010000197.1 GCA_031262245.1 Oscillospiraceae bacterium
GTCGATACAAGCCTTTTGAATTGCGGAAATTTTGTTGTCAACAGTAAGCTGAAACGCCTGTAATTGTGCGTTAATTTCAGCTCTGTTGCTTTGTAAAGTTTCTTGAATACTTTTGCCCATAACGTCAAAACGTTGAAATTGTTCAGTCGCACCGCTTGAGATTTGTTTCAGAATCAATTCTCTGAAATCTTCGTTGTTTTGCCGTAACAAAGCCGTAATTTCCGTGTTGTCTTGCTTATTGCCCGATTTTTTAAAAAGCAAAACGATAAGTAGTGCTACTATTATAACATCTGAAATTATTTGGATAATGTCCATTTTTTACTTCCTATCTAAATTTATCGCTATTTTCTTCACAATATTTTATAACAAAATCAACCCATTTTTGGTACCAATACCATTGCTTAGATACTTGCACACCATATCCTTTATTAGGATTTTTAGCATTATTAACTTTCCATAATTCAGTATGATTTCGTATTTTGAAATTTTTATACCCTTTTCCTTTCACTATTTCTATAATTTCAGTTGGGAGAAATTTAGGTATTTCCCTGTCTTTAACTAATATTCTTTTAATTTCATCGGCAGATTCAGAGTCTGGTTTATGGAATTCAATTACTTCATCAGCTTGTCCTTTTCTGTTTACATTTTGCTCAATAAATAAAACTCTATATGCATATCGTGGATTACACAATTCCTCATCAGAAAGGTTTTTTTCAAATTCCGCAATGTATAGCTGAAGATTGGGTGTTAATTTATCGCTTTTAGTAAGTTGCTCTTTTTGCATAGGATTAATTTCTGAAAATTGTATAGAAATCGAAAGTTCTTTGTCAACAGAAAATTTTTCTCCAAACAATTTTGTAATGTAATAATTATAATTAATTGCACTCGCTTGAAGTTTTGCACTCAAATATTTATCAATTTTATTCGTCATCTGATGTTCAATTTCGTGTCTTATACCTATTAAAAATTTCAAATTATTTTTTGTATCCTTATCAAGAGGGCAATCTTTACAATCAAGGCAACGCTCTAATTCCCAATATTTATCTGCACCTTTTTTTGTTTTACTAAAAAACTTTTTCTTTCCTTTGGTTTCATAATATCTATACTCAATATTTTTACTACGATAATAAGCGTGCATAAGATATGTCCACGCAATATTAGAAAGAATAATAAAAGATTCAGATTTAAAGGTTATTTGTGGATTATTATAAATTTGAACAGCAGCTAATACGGCTTCTCTTGATTTTTTCAATAGTTCCTTTTTTATGGACTGAATAGAACGTGTTTTTGTACTCATCGAAATCACCTCGTAGTTGATTATGGGCAAAACAAAAGATTTTTAAATACTAAGGTTGAATCCTTTTTTTAGCAACAAGTTAATTATATCAATTTTGCGTATTATCCAATGTGTCCTATTTAAAATATCATATTCAGGGTTAATCTCGTTCCATAAACTTCCTAATTTTTCATTTAATTCTTTCTGCTTTATAGGGCTTTCAAGACATTTATAAAAATTAACGACTATTTTGTTCTGACATTCGATTATATCGGTACAAGTCCGAAAAAACAAATTTGGTCAGAATTTTCGCAAGTCCTGTTACCGTTATTTTCTGTAATAAATAAACTTGGAAACTTTTTTATTTCTTTAAGTGTATCTTTGTCAAGATAATCACGAAAAAGATATTCCGCTACACAGTCCTCTGTTAAAACCCTCTTTTTATCCAAATTAAAACTTAGGAGATTATCGCTGAAATTATCTTTACTAACAAAAATGTTGCAATATTCGGGGTTTATGATTTTTATGCAAGTCACTTTTCAGTTTCCGCTTGTCAAACAGAAATTATAAATTTTCTGATTAATCTGCAAGTCGTGGACAGGAGCGTTTAGTTGTATGCCGTCCCCAGTATTAACAGCAAGATTTTTATATTCCGTATTTTCGATTACTTCAATTATTTCGTTGAAATCTTTTTTTGCAACTACTTTATTCGGCATACTTACCTCCTATGCAAAGAGTGCCATATACAGGTTCGTTAATTTGGGTTCCGTTCCCTGTATTTATACAAAGTTTTCCGATATTTATTGCGTTGTTGCTACTACTTCTTTTCTGTTGGTTTTCAAATATTTCGCCCTCAAAAACAGGCGGAGGGGATTGATAAGTATCCGTGCTTTCTTCAATTTTTTTATCTTGATTATCGGGCTTTGAAAAATCCGTACATTTCAGAAATTCGGGCTTATACAGCCATTTGTTGTTAGCGTTGTAGGTTGCCACCGCTTGAAACCAACAAAAAGCTAAAAAATATAACGTATGGGGGACTAAACTTTCTAAATCATTTTCCTGTTCCGAGGATAATTCATAGTTCTGTTTTATGAAATCTTTGATTTTCAGTAATTTACTACCATCTATGTTTGACAAGTCAACCTTTTCATTTGATTGGAGATAATTTACGATTTGTTCAAGAGAGGTCAAGTTTCTTGTCTTATTAATAATGCGGTATTTAGCCAATTTGCCTTAGATTTCGCACTCTTATTTATAAGTGCAGAAATATGAGTGTCTAATGTTTTAGGAGCAAAATTTTCAAATTGCCGTTGAAGAGTAGTATCAATGGATTTAGAGAAATAAAGAAAAGTTTCTGCCTGTATAAGATTTAAATCTCTTTTACAATTATCTATTACAATTTTTAACAAAGCGGTTTCTATTTTAGGTGCATATTCTTGCACTTTTTTATTTTCCATATTTCAATCCTCCAATGAATACAGTTATTTATTGTAAAATTCTACTTAATATGATATAGGTAACTTTTTGACTGTAACTTACCTTTGTAGGTAACTTTTTAGGTAACAAAAGAGGTAACTTTTCATAGCAGAATTACCTAACATCCAAGGTATAATTAATATAGAGCAAAAAGGACAACCAAGGACATCTCCTACAAGAATATTATACCATATCTAAAAGCACAAGTCAATAGTTTTTTTGTAAAAAAATAAGATTTTTTGTGCATTTTGCTCAAAGCAAACGAAAATAGGAGGATTTTGGAGATGTTAAAAGCTGTAAGGACAAGTAAAGACAAGATGGTGGGTATGTTGGATAGTTTTAGTAAGAAATTCATCCGACAAGACGGCAAAAACGTCATT
>JAISIJ010000218.1 GCA_031262245.1 Oscillospiraceae bacterium
AGATATTTATTACAGCCTTCAAGAAGAAAATGCCGCATCAGGAATAAGTGCAAAATACACTATAAGCGATAATTATTTTCTTAATGTTCAAAATTGGCTTTTACAGGAATACCCCGGGATTGTTGATATAGAAGCAAATGGTAAATGCGAATGGAGAACTATTTATGCTTTAAGACGTGTTCTGCAACTCGAAATGGGGATAACCGAATTATCTGATAATTTTGGGGAAACTACAAGCAGCTATTATGAAAAAAATATTCTCGGTCCCGGTTCTTCCGGACGTTTAGTTGCAATTTTACAATGTGCCTTAGGGTATAAGGGATATAATCCGGGATATAATTTTTCCACTACTCAAGTTACAGAGGGTAAAATTGTCGTATCAATGTAGTCCCTGAAAAATTCACCGAGGACACAGGAGGAAACAGCCCGAGTGTTGAGCGTGCTGTGCGACAATTAAAATGTGATGCAACAGGCTTATCTTATGAAAGTGTTGACGGAACAGTTACACTTAATGTTATGAAAGCCCTCTTATCTATGGATTTCTTTGAATTGTTACCATCATATTACGGCAGTGATTCAAAAGTTCGTGCATTTCAACAAAAAATGAATCAGCAATACGAATCATATATCGGATTAGCTCCCTGTGACGGAGTTTACGGCAGAAATACAAATAAAGCTCTCGTATATGCTTTACAGGCAGCAGAAGGACTTCCTATCGGGACTGCCAACGGTAATTTCGGCGTAACAACCCAGAAATGTTGCCCTACAATTCCATATATACAAAACAGTAATTCGGCAAAAAACTATTCAGGTAACTATTATAATGATGCAAAAATCTCAATTTTTACTGAATTTGTTCAATTTGCTTTATATGTAAACGGATTCGATACCGGGGATATTGATGGTGTTTTTGATTCGGACACACAATCTGCAATAACATCATTTCAACAATCTTTTGCATTACCTGTTTCCGGAATAGCCGACAAAGGCACTTGGCTTTCTTTGTTTATAAGTTCGGGAGATACTACTCGTTCCGCAGTTGCGGCAGATTGTGCTACTCAATTAAACAGCTCAAAAGCCCAAGCCTTATATAATAACGGATATCGTTATATCGGAAGATACTTAACAGGCACAGCCGGCGGTGTTCTTAAAAACTTAACAAAAACTGAAGCACAAGCAATTTTAAACGCAAAATTGAAATTCTTCCCTATTTATCAGTCAGGCGGAACTTCAAATGAATATTTCACAAAAGAACAAGGAGCATTAGATGCAGAAAGTGCAATAAATGCGGCAGCAGAAATCGGTATACCAAAAGGCACAATAATATATTTTGCTATTGACTATGATTCTCTCGGTGAACAAATAGAATCTAATGTTATACCTTATTTTGAAGGCGTTTCCACGTATATGTTGGAAAGTATGTATAAAGTAGGAATTTACGGTACAAGAAATGCTTGTTCGCAAGTTTCCGAAAAAGGCTATGCCGTGAGCAGTTTCGTCGCGAATTCTTCAACAGGATTCAGCGGAAACTTAGGTTTTAAAATGCCTGACAACTGGGCTTTCGACCAATTTGCTACAAAAGACCCCAACGATACAAGCAAAGAAATAATGATTAGTGCGGATACTTCATTTCCGATAGACAAAGACGGATTTTCAGGACGCGACCAAGGTGTATCATCCTTAGATTCCACATCTGCTAAAAAAGCAATTTATGTGTTACCGGGATATTTAGCTTCAGAATTATATGACGAAGATAATATTAAATTGTGGGTAAGTGTTACCTCTATTTTGTCAGGAATCGGTCTCGAAAAATTCAATCAAGACAAAAACAGTAACGGCACTCAGCTTCATGTAGATGCATCTTTGGATGATTACGGTGCTCAAGACAATTTTGAAAGTTTAATTAAAAGACTAAGAAAAGATTTTTCTGATACCCATGATGTGATTTATTTCCCTTACAACTGGCTTGAAAATCTTAATGATAGCGTAATAAATTTAGAAAATGATATAGTGAATAACGGATATACTGACATTATTTTCGTTACTCACAGCACAGGAGGACTACTTGCTTCTGCGTATATTGCAAAGAGCAACACCAATAAACTAAAAATAGATAAAGCTATTTTAATTGCCCCACCATTATTCGGCACTTATGCTTCATTATTACCAATAGAACGAGGTGATTCAAAGAAATTATTTAATGGTACTCCTATGGATGCTCTAATTGATGCTTTTACTGATAATGACTGGATTAAGGGGTGGGCTAAAAACTCCCCAACAACATATCAATTATTACCCAGCAGCGAATATTTACAGCACTATAAATTAAAAGATGTGCAAGGGTGGGCGGATGGAACAAGTAAGTATTCCGATATAAATGATTTTTACAAGATTCTAAATCAAAGTGAGAATATAAACCCTAAATTAACAAACGGAAGCAATAAAAGTCACCAATATTTTCGTGAAACTGTGTTGAAAAATGATATTGTCAGCGTGCTTTCAGAAGTCGATACAATTTTAATAGGAACGGCTTCCGGACATTCGACTACTTCAATTGCCATATACAAAGAACCATTAATCGGCACTAACAGAGTATTCAAAGATATCGAATATAACAAAAACGGTGACGGAACAGTACAAGGTATCAGTGCACAAGCATTACGAAAAGGAGAAACAACACCTGTTCTGGAAGCGGATTTTTCTTATTCTTCAGCACATTCAAAATTATTAAAAGACCCTGCAGTATTAGAAAAAGTTTCATTAGAAATCAGCAGAGAGATTTTCAAAAGCAGTCTTTTGCTTCACGCCTTTAAAGCTGACTATACTCTTGATACTGAAACCAATAACGGAATGAGTAATTTACTAAAAATTCGTTATACAGCGGATAAACCTGTTACTGCTACTATCTATAATGATTCAAATGAAATCATCGCACAGGCAACTAACAAAGATTACACCGGATTTGACAACAACGATTTTATTTATGATGATTTCTCCGATACCGCCGATGTTAGTGAGGCATCAATTTATATGCCCAATACCGGATATAAATTAGTGTTTTCTTACGGTTCTGCAACCAATACTACTGTTAATTTTGAAGCTGAAGTGTCTACTCTTGATTATGATGGGTGGAAAACTATAAGCGTTGCCAATAATATCGCAAAAACTACCACTAATGGTATTATTACTTCATTTGACAGTACTGTAACCCCGTTAAACGATGACAATATCTCAACTACCATAAACGGAACTGTAACGAATCATTTAACAGACTGGGAACTGCCAAACACAATTAAACTCGAAAAAAACACCAATAAAACAATTAATTTAACAGGAAGTCAAGCCACAGAAGCAAAATCAGTATTAGAATGGTACTCGGCTGATGAAACAATTGCAACTGTATCTTCAACAGGCGTAATCAAAGGAGTAGGTTTTGGTAAAACTATAATTACAGTTTCAAACGGCAATAAAACCTCTTCTTGCGAAGTTACAGTAATGCAAAAAGCCACATCTGTAAATATTTCTAATATTAATCTGGTTATAGATGAAAGAAAGGCAATTCTCCCTGAGTTTACCCCTGTGTCCTCTACCGAAACAAATTTGGCATATACCTATGATAAAGGGGGTATAATAAGAATTGATAACGGAGTAATAACCGCACTTGCTGAGGGTACTTTAAATGTAAGTGCTACCACAGATTACGGAGTAACAGATACCTTTGTCGTAACCGTTACAAATGAAAGAATAGAATTATTCGGTGATATAAATATTGACGGTGTTGAAAATGTCGAAGATATTGTAACTATGAAAAATTATGCCTTAGGAGTGATTAAATTAAATGCCGAAACATTTCCGATAGCTGATTTAAATGATGACAATAGAGTTGATGTTTATGATATTGCTATACTCAAAAGATATTATTTAAGAAAGGGTTTAAAGTAATTTTATATGAAAAAAACTAAACTGAAAATTATAATTATATCTTTTCTAATTTTAATTACAGCAGGAACTATTTTAAACTCTGTTACCGCTGATATTGCTGTTAAGAGTTCCGGTTCGAGTTGGTTTATTTTTTCGGAAGAAGATTCATATTACAATATCAACTCGCACACCGGGCTGAAAGCTATCGGAACGAATAAATACACAGAACGCAATGATTTAGCTTATTTGAATGAGGATATGATTGCTTTCGCTGCCAACATTTCAGATGACGGTAAAATTTTGAGAACATTTAAGCATAACGACAATATTTATTTTGAGTTATATGGAGGGGATACAAGAGAGTTACACAGCTATGACGGAGTATATATCTATAACGAAACCTCAAAAGATATAACACCTCTTGAAAACTCTGAAATTTCTAATGTTTTAAGAACGGCAGGGGATATACAATCGTTTGAGTTTTTTACAGAGGTTGCCTTAAATATATATCCTAACCTTTATGAGAAACTCGTAGAGTTAATGGGCGAATTTAAAGTTGAGTACGACATTGATGATAACGGAACTATTAAAACTAAAAAGGATAAAGGTAAAAATATATTTAATATTCAGAACCCCGACATTACAAAAGCTCCTGATATTGACTCGTTTTATATGGAAAAAGGCAGAGTAATGTTTATGCTGTTTTATGATGAAAAATTATATTTGTACGAGTACTTCCCCGAAAAAAATAAAATTAAAAAAATATGTAAACTTACTATGGATGCTTTTGATATAAGAATTTTGAAATAAATTTTAAAATCGGATACAACTACAAAATATTATCCCGAGTCCATATGGATTCGGGATTTTAAAATATATGAAAGTTAATCTGATTTTGTTATAATGGTAATTTCCGTTTCTTCCGAAATTTCTTGGTGGCTTTCAACTTCTAAGGAATACCACCTTACCTGATTTATAGGTACATACCTGTTTTTGCCGTTTGTTAATCGCATCCAAAGCAAATACGCACCGGCTCTTACTTCATTTACCTCGAAAGTTTCGATGTAGCCGTCCCACCAACGCACCGTTACTACGTTGTTTTTCTGTAATTTATTTTCCATATAAACCCCTCCTTAAATAAATATTTTTAACAATAACCTCACTAACCCACAACCGCATTTTCAGGAACATAAATTTCAATTCTTCTAATGAACCCAAAGCTTCTACTTCTCACAATTTTCACATAAGGTTCTTCACTATCGTCAATTGTAAGAATTTTGGCTTTATCAACATCATATTTATGCAATTCTTTTCCGCCATTTATTTCTTCATACAACAAATAGTTTTCACCGTCAGCAGTTATGCCAATAGTAAAATCTGTATCGGTTGAAGAAAAACTGCTTACCGTATATTTTTCCTGCCGAGGAAAAAACATATCTTTATCAGTAAAAACCTTATTTTTATCAGTAAGGAACATAATTGCTACTACAACAAGTATGTTAGTGATTCCGAATAATATCATCTTTCCCATATCATCACTATCACCATAGTGTTTTAATGTAAAAAGAATTGTCAGTATAACTAAAATAGATAAAATATGGTAAAATAACACAAACACCGCTTACACCTCTCTTTCTCATTTTTCTTAAACACTTATATCCTTTAAAACTTTCACAAGTTTTAAGTTTCCGAACAAATTTTGATACGTTATTCTGCTGTTTTCGTTTATTGTTTTTCTCGATATTGCTATGATATTTTCAATCTCACCGTGAATATTTTTAATATCAAGTGCGTAATATTTATACCCCAAAAGTATCAAAACAGGGTTATAATAAACATAATTTGTTCTGCAAACAAATCCCACAGAAACCGCCAAAGCTACAACATAAGCAGGAGCAAATTCCAAACTACACAACAACGGCAAAGCATAAATCATAGCAAAATACTGCCCATTTTGTGTTTTCTCACTAACATTTCTTGCAAAATATGCACTCGTATTTGTTGCTCTTTGTGTAAAATTCTTAAATTCTAAACAGTACCCCACGGATAAAACACAACACAACAGGCAACCCAAAAGAATAACCTGTGAAAGTATCTCATTGAAAGTATTCTGAAAATAAAGCCCTTTCGGAAAATTCCTCAAAAGTGTTATCAAAAATATCGGAGAAAACGATATTACCAAAAAATTTAAATTTCACTTTATTGCACAAAATTCTACCTCGCTGTACTCTGTGAGTTTATTACTCTCTAAACTCGCCTTAACATAAATAATTCTTTGATTGCTACTACCCCTAAACTCCAAACCATAATCTTGCAAGCTCTCCTCAAACCTGCCGTCAACAACATAATCAACGCTGTTAAGCAGTTTTGAAATGTTTTTATCATTTGCAGATTTTTCAATCAAATCTTCCCAAACATACCCCGTATAAACAATAATATCTAACCCCAAAGGCTTTATTTTCTCCGCCAAAACTGCCAAACCCTCCGCCTGCTCAAACGGTTCACCACCGCTGAAAGTTACCCCGTCAAGCAACTTATCGCTCTTTATATCTTCAAACAAATTGTCTACCTCTCGCTCAAAACCGTCCTCAAAATCCCAAGTATGCTTGTTATGGCAACCACTACACCTATGATTACAGCCCTGTACAAACACTACATATCGTAGCCCCCAACCGTCCACAATACTATTGCTCACCGTTCCTGCAAGCCTTAAATTCATTAAAACACCTCGCTCGTTTTATGTATTCAATCATTCTGTCTAAACAAAAAGTAGTTGCACTTTCAGCAACTACCCCTGTAATCTATCTCTTCTCAATGAATCTAAAAACTTTTCGTAATTTTCTGAACGGTGAAGCTCTTCCACAGTTTCTGCCATTTCCTCATAAAAATCTTTTTTATTTTCACGGCTATCCGTTAATTTCTGATACTCCTCAGAGGATAAATTTTTATAATCTAACATTGAATTTACCCCCCTGCAATCAATACAGCCCTATCACCTACATTTTCCCTCGCAACCTTTATTTCTCCGCCTACCACACAGCCTGCCGAGAGTATATCCGCCAAACTACCTATGAAAACCTCTACATTGTCCTCTGTAAAACCCCAACAATAATAAATATCTTTGTGCAATCGCCACTCAATTCTTTCCAAAATTTCCACACTAAAATTACTATCGAGAAGCGGATTGAAACACAAACTCTGTAAAATCTCTGCCGCTTCAAGTCCTGTTTTATTTCCATAACCATACGCCCATAATAAACCCATTTCATCAAAAACCCCTGTTATTTCAAGCAATTCTTCTGCGGTTTTAATATTCTCCAATTCGTAAGAAATTAAATAATCCCTCGTTTTTTCTGTTAAATCTTTATTTTTAAAACTAACCGATTTTTGGAAAACGCCACCGGTATAAGTAAGCGTTACCCATTCGCCCTCAACGCAAGCCCACTTTGCCTTATTCGCTAAATTTATTTCAATTGTAAACATTCTTTCACCCCATAAAAAAATAAACAGTTACATTTGATGTAACTGTCTACCTTAATTCTAATAATCCACTTTTCCGTTTTCAAACTCGTGGATAATACGATTTTCGTATCTTATTATAAATTATAAAATCACTCAAAAACTTTTCTGAACGCCTGCAAATTCACATCGCTCTCATCTCTCGCTAAAACTGCAAAAGTAACATTTCTGAAAACCCCTACATATTCACTCAAAACATTACGCATTGTTTCAGCTACAACATCGGGAGGATTTGAGAAAACCCCGCAACCGAACGCTCCCAAAACAATATCTTGAACACCATTCTCAATACAAACATTCAGAATATTTTTAACTCTCTTTTCAAAAACTCGCCTTGTTTCACTCCTGCTCAAAGCCCTTACTCGCTGATTAGGTGCGGCACAGGAAACTACATCTAAATGCTCCTCTTTACCAACAGGCAACCTTTTAGCCTTAAAAGTATCCTCTTTCAAAACAAGAACGTTCGGTGTATAAATTACCTCATCGCTGTAAAACGGTGCTTTGTATTTTCCGTAAAACAAACCTTTTCTTTTAACATCTTCCAAACAAGGGTGTAAACTTGTTAATCTGCAAATCGCTTCTTCTTGTGCAGAGGCACCTTTCTCAACCCCTCCACCGGGATTATTTGCACTCGCAAAATTCAGCACCGCAACTTTTCTGCCTGTAAATCTTGCAAGCTCCAAACCTGCTCCGATTGTGCCTTGATTTACAACCGTTATAACCGTTTTTGAAACTCTTTCACCCTTAAATTCCGCTTTGAAATTTTCAGGGTAAACCACCGTATTCTTTGTACTTTCTTCTGTTGATTTTTTATAAGGCATATAGCCGTTAATTAATTCCATTGTATCACGATAAATCGCTACATTATTCTCTCTTGCCATTTTTGCATTGCTCCTTTTGTTTAAGTTAGGTTTAAGTTGCGTTTAAGTTTGTGTCGAAAATTACGGCATAGCCTAACTTTTCAATAAATTTGCGTTTAAATTTTAGGTTTAAGTTTACCTCTTATCAAAGTACTACCAACCCTACACGAGTTATACACGAGTTCAATCCTAAGTTAAGCTTAAGTTTAATCCTAAGTTTAATCCTAAGTTTTATCCAAGTTTCAAACGAGGTATAAACAAGTTTACCTGTCAATTATATCCTGAATTCCTACAAAGAGTCAAGCACTATTTGCAAAAAAAACAGATGCACACCCTGCACCTGTTTGTCTATGTAATAGCCTACTGCCCTAAATACTCTATATTCAACCTAACCAACGCTTCTGCTATGCAATTCTTTCTTGCGTGTGTACTAAACGCCTGTTGCGGTAACTGCTGAACAACCTTTATCGGTAACTCATTCAACCCCAATCTCCAAAAATCACCCCGCATATCTCTTAGAAAATAACACTTATAATTTGTCAGAAAAACATCCGTAGGGCTCATTAAAAACAAAGTTTTATTCCGATTATGCCCCACAAACGCCGTGTGCTGAATACCCTTACTTACCCAACTTACCACCGCAACGCTCCAACCGTTCTCATTATGCACCTTGCAACTCTCCCAATCTTTCACAATCTTTATGTTTCCAACCGATTTCACCTTATTCATACAAAAACCTCCTCGTAATTTTATCCTCTATAATTACAATGCACGAAAAAGATTTTTGATTAAAATTTTTGTAAAATTTTTTAATTAATAAAAAGAAAATCAGCATTGCTGCTGATTTTTAATTGTTATAGGGATTTGGTTTTAGATTTAGATACATTTTCTGAGCCTGTGCTTAGTACAACTGTGCCTTCTAACTCCACACGATATATTCCTGATATACTTGTGCTAAAAGTATCGGAAACGTATCCTGTAGAGCCGGTTATACTCCTTGAAACGCTGTCAACAGGAGTGCCACCCCTATAGAGAGTCAAAGTAACACTCATTCCAATAACATCAGTACCGCTTGCACTCCCTGTGTAGGTAATAGTATTGCCCGAACGGTTTAAATCAACATTTAGATTGATAGTTTCCGCCCCGAAAGTAACAAAACTTTGCTCTGCACTAACAGGCACCGCCAACCCCACCATACACAACAAGCACACAACCAACGCTAAAAGTTTCTTTGCCATAATAAAAAACGCTCCTTAAAATAAATTT
>JAISIJ010000260.1 GCA_031262245.1 Oscillospiraceae bacterium
TTATTTATATAGTAATTTGAAAAATGTTTGACGTTGTCAAACTATTTTCAAGTTGCTATATATAATACTATTCCCCGAAAAAAAACATTGCAAAATGTTTTTTTCGGGGAATAGTTGACGGCGGAACGCCGTCCGCCGACGCAGTCGGCGAGAGGAAGTACCGGCTTTGCCGGTGCTTCCGAAAATCCAAAAATAAAAACAAGGTTTTTATTTTTGGATTAGTATTAATATGCAATTGTGTTATTTTCTGTCTAACCTCGGAAATTTTTTCCGAAAAAATTAGAAAAAAGGGTTGACTTTTCCAAGAATATATATTATAATAAAATATATAGAGTTTTGACTTGATTATAAAAGTATAATATACATTATAATTCAAGAGAATAAAAAACAAGTAAATAAATCTTGCAAAGTCTTTTAAAAACTTAATACCAAAGAACGGAGTGTACAAAACACTGGATATACATCTTATAAATGAAGCATTTGCGGAAAGTTTGGCGGTTAATGCCAACGCTGTCAGTGCGGGAAAAAGTGTTGCCGTGAAAAAAATTACCGAAAGTTATATTTCCGAAGACGAAAGTTTGCTTTTCGGGGTTTGTTCGGGGAGCGGTAAAAGTAATTACGCCGTTTCCGTGGATTTTTCGGGGGATGAGCCAATCGCTCGTTGTTCCTGTCCAAGCCGACAAATCCCCTGCAAACACGCTTTAGGGCTTTTGTTTTCCTACCTCCGCAGTCCCGATAATTTTAAAACAAAAGAAATTCCGCAGGATATTCTCGACAAACGTAAAAAGATTGAAAAGCGTGTAGAAAACAAAAAAGCGAAACTCGAAAACGCCCTCCAAAACAGCCAAAAAATAGAAAAAACTCCCCCTACAAAGACTGAAATTACAAAAGCCACAAGACGAATAGAGTCCCAACTTGCAGGAATAGAACTTGCGGAAAAGATTTTGCAGGAGATTACAAAACTCGGATTTGTTGCCGTTAATTCCAATACAGTTGACGAGTATAGTGACGGATATAAATCCCAAGTTAAGGCTCTCGGAAACCACTACATCGGCGGAATTCAAAACGCTTTTAACGAACTTTTAGTTACAATTGACAATAACTCAAAAACTAAAAATGCTTCTAAGAGTTATTCTACTGCAATTTCGGCAACAATTGAGCTGAGTACGCTTTTGGAAGAAGCGAAAAAATACCTTACCGAAAAGAAAAACAATCCAACGGAAATGAATCTTGATACCGCTATTGAAGAGAAAATCGGGCATATCTGGAAAACGGATACTCTTTTAGGAGCAGTGTGTTATGTTGAAAATGTGTCACTTTTGGAGTTGTTTTTTTATCGATTCAGAGATGAAGCACGCCGTGAAGTAGTTGACGAAGCCTCATATATAGACCTTGAAAGCGGTAAAATCTATCGTAAGGAAAATTATTATCCCATTAAAGGAATAACAAAAGTAAAAAAAGACAACAATTCTTTCGGGGTTGTAACCGTTCCCCGTTTAGCAGTATATCCCGGAAAAACCACCCCGAGAGTAAGGTTTGTAATGTCAGAGTGTAGCATTGATTTTAATGTGTCAAAATACCTTCCCACCGTGAAAAATTTTGCGGTGAAAGAATTTACACCTCTGATAAAGGAAGTAAAAGAAATTTTAAGAAATCCGCTTGATTTACAGCACCCGGTTTTTTTAGTAAAAGTTACGGATATTATTAAAAGGAAAAACGAAAACGGAATTTTTACTCTTATTACCGACGAAAAAGGTACGGAAATTATGCTTGCCGACGGGGATTTTTATAACGACAAAACCGTTGAGTTAATCGAAAAATCCGACAAAAAACTTATAGTCGGAAATGTTCTCTGTGTGGCTTTCGGGATTGATATTAAATTAGGACAAATTTACGCTAAACCCCTTTCTGTCATAACCGATGAAAAAATTGTAAGGCTTTTGTAGAGGAATATAATTATGAGAATTAAAATAATAGACGACTTAATCAACGAAACCGAAAGAATTTTTTCAGCAGGTGCAAGGCTTGCACCCGCCGACCCTCGTTTGAAAAAATATATCGAAACTCTACAGGTTATGGGCGAAAAATCTCCACCGTTGAAAAAATTGGGCGAGAAGTTTTCGGCATTATTTAATGCAAATGAGGACAATGCAGGTGAAGCCCTTATTGAAGCCTCAAAACTGCTTTTTTCAATCGCCGCCGTTATGAGCGAAACAACCCAAAAAGGTGAAGAACTTGACGAAAAAGAAAACAATGCCTATATCACCGACTTACGTTTTTCATATCTCAATCAAGACCAAATTGATTTCCTCAGAAAAATTTCAAGCGGAACGAGCGAGTTTTGTTTTCCGTATGAATGGTATACACCGACTTATAAATATTTTGACGATATTCGTTTTTATCGGAGTATTGCCCATAAAATCGGCGGACAAAGTGAATTTGCAAACTTGTTTGTGAAAGTAATTATTCCCACAATGAGCAAGGACTTAATTCCGTTTATTCTTGAAGAAATGCAGGAAAAACCTAAACCGAAAGGTATGAATAATTTAATTTCCGCTCTTGATAAATTAGGTTATGAAGATGTGGAAACTTATGCCTTGGAATTACTCAAAAGCAAAACATATTCTTCTGTTATTACTGCTTTTGAAATTCTCTCGAAAAATCCCGAAAACCGCCCTTTGTTGGAACAAAGATACACCGAAATTGCAAAAGATTTCAGCACCTATCAGAACAAAGGTTGGTTGCTTTATCATATGGCACAGTTAATTATTTCAATCGGAACACCCGACGAAATTTTTGAACATTATCAACAGTATAAAGATGTGATTAACGAACCTGCAAGGAGTTGGCAAAGCGGCGGCGAGTGTTTGGAATACACAAATTTCGTAACATACTTCGGAACTATATACAGTAAAAACGAACCTTGTTATTTTTATGATTTCAAAAACAGTCAGATACTTGATATGAAAGTCAGGGAACATAATGCAATAATTTACGGAAACGAGAAGTGGAAAAAAGAACTTGAGGACAACGAAGATTTATTCGGTTTATGTGTTTATTATTTCAACGACTACCCTAAGTTTTATACCTACTTTGTAAAACTTTTAATTAAAATTTCCGGTAGCATCAAAGACGGAAACATACCCAATAGCTTTTACGAAAAAGTAGTTGTAGAGGGGAGCGAAAATGATAAGAATAATATCTCTCGTTGGTTAAGAGGTTATATAGAAGACAGAGATAGAAAGTGTGATGAGGTAAACAAA
>JAISIJ010000296.1 GCA_031262245.1 Oscillospiraceae bacterium
TTTATTATTCTTAATTACATGCAATAATCTTTCTTCGTCCAAGTAATCTGCTAAACAATCCAAAATACGAGTTGTGTAACCGTGTTTTTGTAAATTTGAACTGATATAGGCTAACCCCAGATTTTCCCCTATGTATGAAATATCGTATGACCTAAATCCGGCATGAACTAGATAAATGAGCATCTATTACGCCTCCAATATCCAAAATATCATTCTTATATTGTTTTAATAAATCAGCAGTTATTTTTTTATCATCAATACAATTAAGAGAACATTGTAGTATTGTAGAATCAAACATGACAAGAAAAACATTGTTAAGACAGAATGATAAATAATCTACTTCTTTTTGTATCCGACCAATTGATTCGTAATCCTTACTAAGTCCTATCCTTATTTCATATTTTTGTTGATTTTCAAATTCGATAATTTTTAAGTGATAATCATGGAATATTTTATAATAAATAAATTCCATGATTCTTTTTATTTTTTGGAGAATAGGGTTGCAAACAGTTCCGGAAACTAAAGATTTAGGCGTTAAGAAAAACACTCTCTTTCTTATTACATTTAATAAATATTGAATGTATTCTATTGTTATACCATCATTAAACAAAGAAAATAAAACCTTTACTCTAAAGCCATCATCAGTCAAGTTTTTTATGAAATTTATATGATCCTGCGATATAGTACTTGATGATATAACTACCTTATATATATAATTTATTCTCTTTCTGATAAATTCAATATTGTTTTCCGTTATTACACTACTATCAATAAACAAACCTAATTTTACTTGTGATAGATTATTATTGTCTAAAAATAATTTAATTTCATCTATGCATTTTAAATTATTTGATATTATATTATCAATGATATTACATTTTTTTAAGTTATATTTTGTGCAGATGGTTTTTATTTCTTTAAGAATAGTGCTAAAATTATGTTCAATATATTTATAATTTGAGGTATCGAATTGATAATCAGAGGGAAAATAATTTTGATTTTTATGTATACTCCCTACCACTTCAAATTCGCCTCCCTTCATTAGAACGTGTTTTAGATAGTCTCTGCCTTTTAAGAATATAGAATCAAAGTATAGAGATGAAGGTATTGGCCGATTTAATAATGAATATACAGATAAAATCATATTATTTACACTGACAACTCTCGGATTTAAAGTATTAATTTCAAATGAATCATCTGAAACTAATAAAAATGTTTTTTTAGTTTTTTTAGTCAAATGTGATTCTGTGCGATTTACTAATTCCCAATTTTTTTTTGTTACTAATAGTATAACTATTTTGGGGTTTACTTTTAATATTTGGCTTTCTACTATAGATAATGTTGATTTTTCTAATGCAGCATCTATAATTGAAGTAGAAATCCCAAAAGATGATAAATATTGGGTTAGCAAAATCATCCAATAATTTTCAATGTCAACATATACCCGCCCCCAAAAAGAAGGTAATGATATAATTAATATTTCTATCATAAGAAATTCACCTCATTTTAAACGATTATAGGGCGGGATACCCACCGTTTTGCGGGCGTCCCGCCCTATAACTTAGCTTTTGCTTGACCAATGTACCATCAAAGCATCTTCGTCATAATCCGGTACTAAGGTTGACCAATCTTTTGTGTTGGCAATTTCTTTAACTAATTGATCTATAGTATCGGAAAATAATTTGTTCTGCTTTTTAGGTTCAATGGTTTTTGCAATCATTTTCTTTTCTTTCATATCATAACCTCCTTTCATAAATTGTAATATGCTATTCAAGAAGTAGCAATTGAATACTACTCCCCAAAAGCCACATCTAACGAGCAAAAAAGAAACTCATCTTAACTTCTGTAAGCGTCGGCTTGAATTTCATACATTTCATGGTATTGGCCATGCAATGCCATTAATTCATTATGAGTTCCTCGCTCAACAATTTTACCAGAGTCCATAAAACATATGCAATCTGAATTTTTAATAGCTGACAATCTATGGGATATGTAAATTATAGTTCTTCCTTTTGCTACTTCAGTCATGCATTCCATTAATTTATGTTCAGATATGGCATCCAACGCACTTGAGGGTTCGTCTAATATTAGGATATGACTATTTCGATATAGCGCACGAGCAAGGGCAATTTTTTGATTTTTTCCTCCTGATAAAATCAATCCATCGTTTGAAAACTCTTTTGTTAACATCAGATTATAGTTGCTTTTATCGTCAAAAATATCGCCAAATTCTAGTATATTGAAAATACTTTTTACATCTAATAATTGTTCATCAGTAAGTTCTGATTCGAGGCTAACATTTTCCACCAAAGAAAACGCATAACTATTATGCTCCTGAAATACGGTATCAAATAAAGCTAAATAGTCGTCTCTTTTAATTTCATTTATGTTTTTATTTTTAAATTGTATGGAACCGCTTGTAGGATCGTATAGATGCAAAATAAGTTTTATCAAAGTGCTTTTCCCTGCACCATTCTTACCAACAACTGCAATCCGATCACCATTATGAATAGAAAAATTTATATTTTTTAAAACATCGTTTTTCCCATCATAGCTAAAAGAAATATTATTTAAATTAAGTTCCCATGACGAACTGTTTTCGAGTTGTATGCCATCATTTCCAAATGAAACTTTATTCTTGTAATTGCAAAATACTCGAAAACGCTCAATGTAAATACTATGTTCCTGGAACACTTGCACTCTTTCTATGATTTTACCAAGATTACTGCTCACAAGAGTTATAGCCGCCTTAATTGCAACAAAATCTCCTGCGGTAAGAGACTTCAGAACAACAATCTTAAAAACAAGATATAGAATCACTATTGTATTATTAACATGTGTAAGGCAGTCGCCTATGAAATACATCCCAACGAATCGGTTACTAAAACGATTATGAATTTTAATAATATTATCTATACCGTTATTATACAAACCTTTTAAAACAACATGTATATTTGTTATCCGTATATCAATTGCATTTTCCCGAAGATAACTAGTCCTCTTAACATAATCAACTTTTCTGCTTTCAGGAATGATTTCATTTGTTCTTTCTTTTCGTGCTTTATTCATTTTAGTCCGTAAAAAAGAATCAGCTACAATAGGTATAACTGCGAACGCTAATAGTATTGGCTCATTAAATATGACATATATCCCCGATAAACTTATTGTAAATATAGTTTGAAAAAGCTGAAAAAAACTATTTATAAATAAAATGGGTCGCGAGGCGGTTTCTTGAATTGAAAAAACATAGTTATTATAAAATTCTGCATCATCATAGCATTGCAAGTCTACGTCAGCAGCCTTCTTAAAAGCTATATGTTGAAATCCGGTTGTTATTTTTACATCTGACTTTCTGACATAATAAGACCAAAAAGAATCATATATGAGTTTTACAGATTTATATCCAACGGCTATTCCAAGCATCCATATAATACGTTGAAAATCAAACGAATCTAATAAAGCATCTACTATTACTTTGATCGCAAATACTCCAATGAACCAAGTATCAAAGGCGTTTATAAGTGTAGTTAATATAACGCCCGGTATCCTTATGCGATCATATTTAACAATGCTTTTTAAATAGTAAATGCTATTGTTAAATGGACTATTCTTTTTCATATTGTCCTCCATCACAAATATTTTTCTGCTTGCAATGTATACATCTCTGCATATTTTCCGCCTAATTGCATTAACTGGCTATGTGAACCAGTTTCAATAATTTTCCCATCATCAACCAAATAAATCTTATCCGCATTTTTAGTAGCGGTTAAGCGATGAGAAATGATAATAATTGTTTTTTCTTGAAAATACTCAAGCAAATGATTAAACACCTTGTATTCTGAAATCGGATCCAACGAACTAGTCGGTTCATCAAGAATAATAAAGTTTTTATTGCTGGCAAAAATACGGGCTATTGCAATTTTTTGATATTGTCCTTTAGAAAGAGTTAATCCTTCAGCATTAAATTCAGAAGTGAGCGGCTTAGATATCAAATCATTTTTTGATAAATTCAATTCTAAATCAACTGCTTTTAAAAACTCTTCAATTTTTTCAGGCTCTATTGCCTCTACAGTATCCATTAGAATATTTTCAGCAATAGTGCATGGATATTGTTGGTAATCTTGAAGAACTACGGAAAATTGCTCTCGATATTGTTTTACATTACAAGCCGAAATGGATTCTCCGTCAATTTTTATATCCCCATCATAATTTTCATACAATCCCAAAAGTAGTTTAATTATCGTGCTTTTACCGGAACCATTCACACCAACTAAAGCGATTTTTTCTCCCGGTTCAAAACTAAAATTAATATTTTTCAGTGAAAATTTTTCGTCTTGATTATATTGAAAACAAACATCGTTAAAAGTAAGACTATGTTTTATTTCCTTATCTACAGAAATTTTATTTGATTCTCCAATATTTTTTGCAGGGGTTATAAATGAAAACATCTTTTCTGAATATAACTCTTGCTCTTTTAAAGAATTGAAAATCCCGGTTAACGTAAGAAAATAGTTAGAAAGACCATATACTGCAACAGTTACGGGTACAACGCTAACTGGTTCAATACTCATATGACCATTAAATAATTTTGTTATAATTATCAGCATTGATCCCCAATACAATACTATTTCTTGATTATACGCCCTTATAAAGTTAAGCAAGCCCGTTTTCAAACCGTATTTTTTTATAATAACAAATATATCTTTAACTGCTTCATTATAGATTTTTGTTAAAAACTTACTTATTGGATACAGTCGAATTTCAAGAGCATATTTTTTCATGTGATAGGTACGTTCAACATAACTTCTCTTTCGGTTAGGCAACACAATTTCATTATCGTATTTGAATTGCATTTTAGTTAACTTGTTATTTATCAACAAAGAAATTAAAACGATTAAAAGCACTAATGCAGCCAATTCAAAATTAATGAATCCTATAATTGCTAAAGATGTAATAAGTCCTGTAAAATTAGAAATCAGATTTGATATTAAAAATATACTTCCCGTCGTTCTGCCTTCTACTTGATTTACAGAAAACATATAATCATCTAAGAATTTAGGATCGTCTAAATTATTGATTTCAGTTTTTATAATATTGTCTAATAATTGAACGGTTATTTTTTTATGTAACATTTGACGTGAAATCGGATCAATTTTCCCATAATAAATTGAAGTGAAAATTCCGCCCATCATAATAATTATTTGAATTAATATAACCGGTATTATTATTTCTCTGAGAGGTTTATTTTGGCTAATACCAGTTAGAACAATATTTATCAAAACTATAGAACCTAAAATATTGCATATGACACCATAGACATTATTCATTATCGTATAAGTAGACCAAAGAGGAATTGTTTTGAAAGTCATGCGTAACATAGCAGCATATAGTTTGAATTTTTTCATCTAATTCGCCTCCTTCTATTTAAGCATAAATACTTGATAAAATATGCAGTTCTTTATAATATCCATTATTAAATAAAAGCTATTCATTGTGCCTTCTTTTGATTATATGCTTTTCCAAAATTTCCATGCCGATCTTAATTTCTCGCGAGCCGCCCATGAACTCAACTTCGATGACCGTCAGCATCTTGTGGCGGTCAATCTTCTTGATTACGCTTTCCCAATCCACGAACGAACCTTCCGTGAGGAACACCTTGTCGCCGACCGCGATGCCGCTTGAAGCCTTGATACAGCGATCACGCGCCAGAGCTTTTCGAGAACCTTGCGTTCATCGCTCCGCACGACCATTTCATCCGGCCTCCGTAATCAAGCAACTTCGTAATGTGCTTGGAGCGGCTCGTCTCTTGTTTTAATCAGATACTGCGAAACTTATATCTTTCACACTCTCTACAAACTCTTAAATCCAACGCATCAGCAACGACTTACCTTCGATCGCTTTGCCTTTCCGAATTGAGTGTGCGCTTTACCATCTCGCACTTAGTTTACATTTCACTGCAGCAGATTCGCATATCGAACTTATGAGTTGCAAACACGCATACATGCAACTCATCTTCAATCAATTCACGCCTTGCCGGTTGCTCGTCACAGCTTCAACACGCATGTCCATAATCATCAAGGTTCACGCACAATACCGTACTATTTTGAAGCAAAACATACCGTGATTATAAGAGACTACCATATTCTTCCACTTGCATCATAGCACATACTTCGACGAATTGCAAGTAATTTTCGAAACATTTCACAAAAAGCTTCGACATAATGCTCAAATATTCGACATATGTGCTAATTCGGAGCGAGTGTCTCGCGGGTGTCATTTTTCATTCTTTTGTAACCAACTGTACGAATAATGTGTGAATCGCCATATAAACGGGGTTTCAATGTCATTATGCATAAAATGTCCGTTAGTATTGATCCGGATTATAACATGGTCGATCAAATCTCTGCCGACAGTGCTTCTAACTCAGAGTGTGCCTGTGAGCGAATGGCAGGGCAAAGCTGATCATCGGTCTTGCCAAGAGATTTGAAACCGCGATGATTAACCATGGTGCGTCGTAACAAACAGTACGATGTAGTCCTCCGGATATGCTTTTGTTTTTGTCACACTATTAATATAGTATAGCTGAGAGTTAGTTTCTACAGTGATTGCACGTGCAAAGAAGCGCGAACACCATCGATTCTGGATGCCAAAGGTAAATGTTGCAAGCGGTACGGCTTCACCGCCCTTGACATCCGTCCCCAACGGCGTTATAGTCAGGATGAAAATTCAACAGCACCCCGGCAAATCCCAAGCGTACAGGCAACGAAGAATCAGCTTGTCCGATGAGTTGGGATGTTGTTTCCCAGTCAACCGACTATGTACATCTCATTCCGACACCCGACTTGTTCTGTTCGCAACATACTTCGCCTGCCGCTGGTGGGAGGACGTACGAGCGACCGTTTAGCCGGAAGCGCGAAAGCAATAGTGATAGGTAAGTCTACCGTTTCTGATGTTTCCGACTTTTCCCCCACTCCACACCGTGCAAGCGACTTTCACCGCACACGGCGTTCCATCAATAATACCAGTTTAACAATAGGCAGACTTTTCAAATCAAATCACACGATTTCAGATAGTTCAGCTTTTTTCCGTAAAGTATTGAGTTTCCTCTTTTTATCACGGTCGAGGTTTAACCGCTCTAACAAGCGATTTATTGTTGTTTCATCGGTTGCGTGGATAAGCGTATGAACATCTTTTGTAACAAGAGTTAAATTTGCGTAATTGTCTTTTCCGCCGAATTTTCTTGGTACTTTATGATGACAGTGTATATTTTCAACTTCGAGATTTTGCTTTGTTATCGCACATTTTCCACGCTGTGAGCAATACAAAGCTAACCTGTTTGTATTAAATTCTACACTATTATTTTGCACTGGGTTTCGCATTAAATATCGCAAAATATTCATATTAACAGTTTCAAGTTGCTTGTGAATGGCTTTACGACCGCTTTCTGTATATTCGTTTATTTCACGCTTTTTATAAAGCGGTGCTTTTGTTTGAATATACGCAATCGGAATTATTGCCATACCGTCAATAAACCTTAACTGCTTGCTTTTTCCGTACTTTTCCTCGATATAAAGCGGAATTTCTCCGCCTTTTTTACTTAATCTATCTCTCAATCTGTTTTCTAAGGTTCGGAGTTGACCTAAGGCGATTTTTCGGAAGTCCTTGCTGATGTGTGTTGCAAAACGATAATAATTGTGAACTCCCAAAACATACGAATTATATCGATTTATTGCCTTATAAGCCTCGTTAGTGTTGCCTGTAAATTCAGTTGCAACAGCAAATTTCTTTGCGTTCAACTTAATTTTCTTTAATGCTTTATCACTTATGTGAGATTCTACAACATAATTAGTTTTGCCGTTTGACTTTTTGCCTTTTTGAACCGCTTTCAACTTAAATCCAAGGAACATTGAATAGCGTTTTTTTAGGTTTACAATCATTGATTTTTCGGGGCTGATGTCCAGTCCGAGACGTTCTTTCAGCCAATCTTTGACAGCATTGAATAGTTTCACAGCATCACTTCTTTTGCGGCAGAATATTTTGAAGTCGTCAGCATAACGAACAATGTAACACTCTTTGAGTTTTGACTTTTCTCGGAGCATTTCATATTTCTGTGCTTTATCAACAACTCCATTATTTAACCGAACATACTCACGCTTCTTAACCGTCGGCATATTTTCCCATTGCGATGTTATCCACCAGTCAAGCTCATTCAGCACAATATTTGACAACAGCGGTGAAATAATTCCACCTTGCGGAGTTCCTTTTTGAGGAAACCCTATCCCCGCAATTTCTGCCTTTAACATCAGCGAAATTATGCTTAATAGAGCCTTATCGTGTATTCCTAACGCCCACATTTGTCGCAGTAGTTTTCCGTGATTTACATTGTCGAAAAATCCTTTAATGTCAATGTCAATCACGAAATGTAAGCCTCTTTTTTGAATGAACGCATAACATTGTGCAAGTGCATTTTCTGCACTTCTATTCGGTCTAAAACCGTTGCTTCGCTCGTGAAATTTTGCTTCGCAAATCGGATTTTTTTAATCTTGCTGACATTGAAATAAATTCAATGTCAGCGCTCGAAAACTTCGTTTTCGCACAGCGATAAATCGCTGTGTTATAGCAATTCCTTTTTAATTCTATTGGAATTGCTATAAACTTGTAGAAAGCACTGTTGTATCAGTCTATCGGCAATGGTTGGTATACCTAACGGTCGCATTTTGCCGTTATCTTTCGGGATTTCCACACGGCGAACTGCTTGCGGTTTGTAACATTCAAGCCTTTTTCTCACATATCTAACGAGGTCGTCATTCGCAAAACGAGCAAAATATTGAATAGTTTTGCCGTCCGTTCCTGCCGTTTTGCTACCTTTGTTTTTGCTTAAATTCCGATATGCAAGCAAGATGTTTTCTTCAGACTTTACGATTTCCATTAGTTTAGTAAATTCTTTTCCACCTAAACTTTCAGAATAAAGTTTGTCAAAAACTGCTTGACAATCAAAATATTCAGCATTTCTTAGTTTTTGTTTCTTTGGTGATTTCTTCTTTGTCATAGTCGGCGTTCTCCTTGTTAAGGGATTTTCGCCTTTCTTAGTCTTACTCGAACCTATGATTTA
>JAISIJ010000338.1 GCA_031262245.1 Oscillospiraceae bacterium
TATAACGCAGTATATTATTCGTCTAATAATATTTTTTCCTAAAGATTGTGAACCTCTCGACTATAACGAATTATCAATGTGGGGAAAGTTAATAAAATTTTTATTAAATTAAAATACTATTTGCCGCCCCTACTGCTAAAAATAACAAATGTTTAAAACTGTAAACTAAAAAATCCCCCTCAAGGGGATTTTCTTATTTGTAGAAACACTCAATATTTAGATACAATCACACTCGCGAATACGAGCAAAGGTAACGTCAGCTAAATCGCCAACTGTGAAAACAACTACGGAACTTCGAGAGGTGTTATTCCCTGCAACTAATAGAAAAGTAAAAAAGGGATTTTCTTTCTTTTATCAACAATCCGATACCAAAAGAGGAAAACGATTAATGGTTAAACGTTTTATACTCTCGCACCCCAACTCGGGAAAGGCAATAACTTCGCAAGTTTTTATGCTGTGGGCGGCTAATGCCCCCGCTCCGCCGATTGCACAGAGATAAATCGCTTTGTTGCGTTTGATTGCCTCAATAACCTCCGGCGAACGCTCCCCCTTGCCTATCATTCCCAAAAGCCCCAAATCCAACAATCGAGGGGAAAACTTGTCCATTCGTGAGGAAGTTGTGGGGCCGCAAGAGCCTATTGGTTTCCCGGGGGGTGTGCCTGTCGGTCCTGCGTAATATATCACGGCGTTTTTAATTTCAAAAGGAAGATTTTCGCCGTTGTCAAGCAATTCAAACATTTTTTTATGTGCGGCGTCACGAGCGGTATAAACAACACCGCTTAAAAGAATTTTTTCGCCGTGTTTTAATTCCTGTGTATAATCCCTTAAATTTTCGGTATTTATTTCTTTAATCATAATTTCAACATTTCTTCAGGCGGCACTTTGCAAGCACCGCCTATTTTTTTCTATTTAATATTATAAATCAGTTAAATCAATACTCTTTGTGCCAAATCCGCCCTTTTTAGAAGACGACCCCTCAACAGCTTTGGTGAGTTCTTTTAAGTCAAATTTTTTGCTGTTGCTGTTATTCGGTTTGATATTTACATTGTTTTCAATTTTCTTGCCGGCTTTAATGTCATCGAGATTTTTAAGCAACCCGTCAATTTTATTGCTGTCAACACCGTCTAAAGCAGATTTTGTTGCAGTAGTTGCTTTTTCGATAGTTTTCTGTGCATCGGCGGTAATACCGATAAGCATTGAGGAAATATTTGAAAGATTATCGCTTACAGCATTAATCTGATTTTTCAGCAAGTCTTTAATATCTTTAACGTGAGAGGCAATTTGCAGGCTTTCACGTTCAGCGTCTGCTTTGGTATTAAGAGCCTCTTTAGACGCATCGCCGATAATTTTAGTAGCCTCCGATTTTGCTTTCTCAACGGCGGTTTTGCTTTCAAGGTCGGCGGTTGAAGTGACTTGTTTGCAGTAAACATCAGCGTCGGAACGAGTTTTATCGGCATATTTATCCGCCTCGGCTTTAACGCCCAAAGCATAACCGTCAGCGTCACGGTGACATTTTTTAGAATAATCGTCCGCCTCGCTCTTAACTCGTCTTGCATAGCTGTCAGCCTCTTCACGAGTAGCCTCAACTTCTTTTGCAACTTCACGTTTGGTTGTTTCCGCCGCAGCTTGAGCACCGTCTAAAATCTGCTGAACAATGGGAGAAACGTTAGAAATATCAATATTTGTAATGTCAATAGGTGCGGCTTTTTCTGCTTTCAGTTTCCATTCCGCAACCTCACTGTCTTTATCGGAAAGTTCTTTTTCCAATTTTGCTTTTGCGTTATTTGTTTCAGTCAGTTTGATATTAGCCTCTGTGAGTTTGGTTTCCGCCTCTTCGATATTTTTCATCAAACTGTCAACTTGTGCTGTTTTTGCGTCAAGTTGTTTTTGAATAATTGCAAGCTCACCTGTTGTAGCCTCGGTTTTACCCGCAATAGTATTGTTTTTCTGTTCCGACTGAACAAGTAACTTCCTGCATTTTTCAAGTTCCTGTAAATATCCCGTAGCACTTTTAGTTAATTCAGCCATTTTGTTGTTAAGTGCCATTTTTTCGGTTTCATATGCTTTTTTCTCGTCAAGTCTTGCTTGATGTTCAGCTTGAACCTGTTGGGTAAGCTGATTGATTTTTGTATCATCAACAACCGTCTTAACAGTTTGTTGCACAGGGGCGGGGGCGGACTCAAGCTCTCTGTTTTTCTTTTTGAGTTCGCTGATTTGGGTATTCAAATTGTCCATATAGGCTAAAACGGAGGCTTTTGTAAAACCTTTCTCCATAGCCTTGGTTTCTATTAAAGCACCAACTTCTTCTGCCATTTATAATCGCTCCTTTTTGTCCGTTATGTAAAAAAATCAAAGATGTATAAAATCTATACAAATAATACTGTATATTATACACATACAATTACACTCTGTCAACTATTTTTTTATTAATTTTTATTAATAAACTTTTAACACTTTTTATTCCACAACAAAATTTATATGATTTTAAATTGTTTTATGATTTTTGAAAATCATCCCTAAAACTTATACAGAAAATATTATATGAAAATAACAGAAAAAAGTCAAAAATAATATATAAAAACACTAAGAAAAAAGCTTGAAAAGTAAAAAACCTGTGCTATAATATTATGGAATACATATAACTACCGATAAAAATTTTTAAAAGGAGCAAAAAAAATGTTAAAAAAGAAACTATTAGCGTTAACATCGGCATTTACCGTGTTGACGTTGGCAATTGTTTCAGTTTTACCTACATTTGTATCCGCAGACCCGACATATAAACTTGTCGAGGGCAGCGGTACAGTTGTTTCGGCAAACTGGGACGTTACTATCACTCACGCCGCAGACAATGTTAAGAAAATTAACCTGTCTGAATTCGGTATCACAGAGGACGATACTATTAATAAGGTAGTATTGACTTCAACAGCGGCAAGCAACGGCGAACATAAATTCAACGGCGTTTTAGGTGTAAGTGCAGTTGAGGGAGCAGGAGTAGACGGACTTATCTCTGCTGATGCAAATTCCATTCCCTATAACACAACTGACGGCACTTTAACTTTTGAATTGCCGAAAGAAGAAACAGAAAACGTTTGGTCGGGAGTAGATTCCGTCCTCCAAGTCGGTTACTGGTGGGGTGATAATGCAGAAATCACTATCAGTAAAGTGGACATAACAATCAACGGCGAATATGAAGAAGTTGAAGGCCCTGCTTATACAGTTGAGTTGCAAGGCGGCGAAGTACTTTCATATGAAGCTGATAAAGTATTAAACCAAGCTGAAGCATCCAAAGCTCAAACATTGGATATTACCCTCGGCAATTTCGGCATTTCCGAAGATTTTACAGTAAATAAAATTGAAGTTGATGTTACCGAAGATACTGAAGGTACTGAATACCACCAATTCACAGGTATTGTAGGTGTAAGTGCAAAAGAGGACTATGCCAATGCTGCAGGCGGTTTGGTAACAGACGGTCAAAAAGACTATAAAGACGGTTCTTCTTCTTTCACAATCACTTTTGACCTCACAGAAGAACAATCTGCAGGTGTTTGGACAGGTACAGGTTCAAAGGTGCATATCGCTTACTATTTTGGTCCCTCTCAAACAGTTACAATCGGCGAAATCAGAATTACAGTAAACGGTGAATATGTTCACGTCCCCACAGAGGCAGGCGACAACAGTCAATATCTCGACTATGCAACAGCTCTTCAAGCCGCTTTATATATCTATGACGCTAATATGTGCGGTCCTTATGCTGAAGAATACTCTGCTCTTGCTTGGCGTGACGATTGTCATATTGAAGATATTTATGATATTACAATTGACGGCGTTACCTATGAAGACGTTGACTTAAACGGCGGATACCACGATGCCGGCGACCACGTTAAATTCGGTTTGCCTGCAGCATATTCTGCTTTTACTCTCGGTCTTGCTTATAATCAATTCCAAGACGCTTTCGATTCAACAAGCCAAACTTCTCATCTCCAAACTATTACAGATTATTTCACAGATTATTTCAAAAAATGCTTAATATACGATGAAAGCGGCAAAGTTGTAAGTTTCGTATATCAAGTAGGTGATGGTACAGACGACCACAGATATTGGGATACTCCCGAAAATCAAGGTTATGCCTCTGCTCCCGGCTTAGGCGAAGACCCCATTACCGATTCTTACCGTCCTGTAATGTTTACAGACCCTAAAAACCTCAACGCTGATATTATCGGCGGAACAATCGCAGCTTTGGCAATGAATTACATCAACTTCGGCACTGAAGAAGATTTACAAGCTGCTAATGACCTCTATGCTTATATCAATCAATATGCTGATATTATCATAGCTGATACTTCAGACGACACAGACGATTTAAATATCGTTTCAACAGTTCCCGAATATGCTCGTTGGGAAGATGCAACAAACCAAAACAATCCTTGGGATTATCTCTCATTAGGTGCTATTACACTTAATCTTGCAACAAACTCAACAGATTATGATACTTTCAATGACCCCAAAAATGTCTCTGCAGGTAAATCTTATTTCCCCGCAAACTGGGACGGCGTATGGCCTTATTATCAAATTCTTGCTGAACAATACAGCGGTGCTATTGCACGTTCAATCCCCGGTGTCGGCAAAGAATATACAAACGACTTCAACTTCGTTCAAAAATGGGGTTCAGCTCGTATGAATGCCAACCTCCAATTTACAGCTCTTATGCTTGATAAAAATATGGGTGCAACAACTTATCAAGAATGGGCAAGAGGTCAAATGGATTATCTCTTCGGTAAAAATACCGAGAAACAAGCATTTATGGTAGGCTATAACTTCCGTGAAGATGTTTCATATCCTAAATATCCTCACCACAGAGCCGCTGACGGTACTGTAGGTTCTCCCGGTGCTTGGTCAGATGAACCCTATAATGTAACTGCTGACGGTTGGTCATTAAAAGACGATATCCCCACAGTTACAAGAACTCAAAAAAATGTTTTAATCGGTGCATTAGTGGGCGGTCCCGAAGATGCGTCAGGTGCATATGTTGATGTTCTCAATAACTATTACGGCAACGAAGTTGCTATAGACTATCAAGCAGGATTTATCGGTGCTTTAGCCGGACTTTTCCTTGCTTATCAAAACAACGGAACAGATTCAATAATCACCGACCCTAAACTCCTCGCTGACGGTGTTCAAGGCGACTATTTCGGTGCTGAACTCCCCGACAGAACTCTTAAAACAACAACTACTACTCTTGCAACAACTACCACTACTACAACTACTGTAAAAGCTGACGTTACAACAACTGCAAATATCACAACCACAGCAAAAGCTGTTACAACAACTATCCAAAACTATGACCCTCCTGTATACCCCGCACCTACAACAAACGCACCCGTAACAACTACTGTTACTACCACAGACGAAACTGCTACTCCCGTTGAGGGTGGTGCTGATAATACTAATAGCACAGGCACAGACGGAGCAGATGCTACTCCTGTTGAAACTCCCGATAACACAGCAACAGAAGAACCTGACGACGGCAGCGGTGTAGCCGGCGAATCCGATAACCCCAAAACCTCCGACACCTCCGCTTTACCTGTTGTTCTCCCCCTCCTCTTCGCATTTATTGCAATCTTTACAGTAAAAAGTCGTAAAACTTTTTAGTTTTCTGATAGCTACAGGAAACAGCACCTCTCGAAGTTCCCTACTTCTTTTCACAGTTGGCACTTTTTAGGCTTTGGTTTGACTTAGTGTGAAAAAAGCACCCTGTTCGGGTGCTTTTTTTAAGCGTACGAGGTTAGATATTTGTTATTTTAAGTGAGAATGGGAAGAAATGTTTATAAAATTTAAATTTCCGTTCACGATAATAAATATCCGACCCAGTCTGCTAAAAAAATTCCGCCGTACACGGCGGAATTTTTCATATACAGTTAAACCAAAGCCTGAAAAATGCCAACTACAAAAATAACTACGGAACTTCAATAGTTGCGATTCCCTGCAACTATCAGAAAACTAAAAGACTAAAAAAGATATTTTTCAATTCTTTTTTTAGCTTGAATGTATACTTCGTTATCTGAACGAGCTGATATAATAATTACTCGCATTTTTTGTTCTGTACGCTCAAGTTTATAAACAGCTCTTATTCCTAATTTGAGGAATTTAAGTTTAAGATAACCGGTAAGATTAATGCCGTTTTTATTTCCAAGTGCATGTCCATAACCTCCCTCTGATTGAGGTAAAGGATTAATAAGTGCTTTTCTAATACCTTTAATTACTTGAGCTTTAACACACTTATCTAAATCATTAAGTTCAGAAAAAGCCTCGTCTGTATATATTAAACTCCAACTCATACTAAATCAACATCCTCTGCATTTTCTATATCAGATTCTGTGATTCCCAGTTTCGCCATAAACTCCTCTTCGGAAATCAAGTGTTTCTCTAATTCTTCCCAACCTCCGTAAGCATTTATACGATTTTCAACGAGTTGTGAGAGTTCTTCATCTTCAATTTCGTCAATTAATTCTTCATATTTTTCTTCAGACAAAGACATTAAATCTTTTATCTTTTCTTTGTTATAACCTAATAATACAGCATTAACTATAAAATACTTATTGAAATTATCAAGCAAGCCTTTTAAGTTATTTATTGACACCAAATTATCTCTGCTGTTTTTAACAGTAGTTATGAAAGTATTAAAAGCTGAAATTACATTTTCCAAATCATAATTTCTTGTGTTTTCGGTATTTAAATTCTGTTGCATAATAAATTCCTCCACAAATAACACTTAAATTATAATAAACTATAAGTTTCTTCTATACCTAACATAATATTCATACATTGAACGGCTGCTCCGCTTGCACCTTTGCCGAGGTTGTCAAGACGTGAAACGAGCATAAATTGTTCGGAATTGCCGAAAACCGCTATTTCGAGATAGTTTGTGTCAGCAAGGAGGTTTGCGGCAAAATGCGGGAATTGCTTGTCGTCGCTTACATTGTCCAAAACGCTGATAAATTTTTGATTGGCATAATGTTTTCTGTAAACATTTTTAATATCCTCAACACTTGTTTTGCGACGTAAAAGTCGAGAATGGAGCGGAATACATACCAACATACCATTATAATAGTCGTCAATAACAGGAGAAAACATAGGATTATATGCAAGACCTGACATTAATTTCATTTCGGGGATATGTTTGTGTTCCAAATTAAGAGAATAAAGCATTGGTGAATAGAAATCATAAGGCTTGTGAGGGCTTTCATATTGCTTAATACGATTTTTTCCGCCGCCGCTGTATCCTGAAATACCATAAGCAAAAACAGGATAATGGCTTTCAAGCACATTTGCAGTTATCATCGGATACACAAGGGAAACAAACCCAGTTGCATAACAACCGGGTACGGCAACTCTCTTTGAGCGAATAATATTTTGCCGATGTTTAAGTGAAAGCTCCGGCAAACCATACGCCCAATTTGGGTCGGTGCGGTGTGCAGTTGAAGCGTCAATGATTTTCGTGTTAGGATTATCACAAAGAGAAACAGCCTCTATTGCACTTTCGTCAGGCAAACAGAGAAAAGTTATATCAGAAGCGTTAATAAATTTCTTGCGTTCTGTCGGACTTTTTCGTCTTGTTTCGGATATACGCAAAATCTCTATATCAGAGCGTTTTTCAAGGCGTTCATATATCCTAAGCCCTGTTGTCCCCTCTTGTCCGTCTATGAAAACCTTATACATTTTTCACAATCCCCTCAATTTCTGCGTTTAACACATTCATCTAAATCTATAGCTTTAAAAACATCTTCCTCAAAAATTTCTGAAAATTCTTTGTATTTTTCTATGGACAATTTTTCTAATATACAATTGTTTTCAATACAATAAGCAACTATCGCACCTGTAATTTTATATGCATCACGGAAAGGCATACCTTTTTTTGTGAGATAATCGGCACAGTCTGTTGCATTAATAAAACCTCTTGCCGCTGCATTACGCATATTCTCTTTGTTAACGGTCATTGTTTCAAGCATTGGTACAAAAATATTAATACATTCTTCAACTGTATCAAAGCTGTCAAAAATCGCCTCTTTATCCTCTTGCATATCTTTATTATACGCAAGGGGCAAGCCTTTTAACATAGTCAAAAGAGCGATTAAGTTACCGTTAACACGCCCTGTTTTACCGCGAACAAGCTCGGGAACGTCGGGGTTTTTCTTTTGGGGCATAATAGAGGAACCTGTCGAATAAGCATCGTCAAGGTCAATGAATTTAAATTCCCAAGACGACCAAAGAATAATCTCCTCCGAAAGTCTTGAAAGATGTGTCATAATAATCGACAATGCACAGGCAAATTCAACACAAAAATCCCTGTCTGAAACACCGTCGAGGGTATTTTGAGTCGGGGCGGAAAATCCCAGTAATTCTGCGGTATATTCTCTGTCAATGGGATAGGTTGTCCCGGCTAAAGCACCGCTGCCCAAAGGACATTCGTCCATTATCTCCACAGCGTTTTCAAGCCGTTTAATATCTCTCTGAAACATATGATAATATGCCTGTAAATGTCTTGCAAAGGTAATGGGCTGAGCTCTCTGTAAATGTGTATATCCCGGCATAACAGTTTCTGTATGCTGTTGAAAGATATTTTGAAGAGTATTTCCAAAAGAAAACAATCCCTCAATTATGCCTGCCGCTCTCTTTTTAAGATATAACCGTATATCGGTTGCAACTTGGTCGTTGCGGGAACGTGCGGTATGCAAACGCTTACCCGGCTCACCGATACGCTTTGTGAGTTCTGCCTCAATAAACATATGAATATCTTCAGCAGACATATCAATTTCCAAAGCACCTGTTTCAATATCTTCTTTAATTGAAACAAGTCCTTTTGTAATTTCTTCACAGTCATTTTCGGAAATAATGCCGCATTTTGCGAGCATTTTTGCGTGAGCCAAAGACCCCTCAATATCCTCCGCATACATTCTGCTGTCGATACGGATTGAGGAGTTAAAATCGCTGAGAATTTCAGCATTGCCCTTAGAAAAACGCCCGCTCATACTATTAATATCAGTCATTAACTAACTCCACTTTACAACCGTTAATAATAAGATTTTCCACTTTGCAATTGTCAATTACCAAATTGGTAATATCGCTGTTAACAATCTTTGCTCCTGTAAAATTAACCCTGTCAAAAATCGCTCCTGCCATTGAACTCTCGCAAACTTTTGTATTCTCAAAAGATATTTGCTTTAATTCTGCTCCTGAAAAATTATCCTCGCTCTTTATTACAGGTGTTACTTTGATTTTCATATTTATTCCTTTTCTTTTGTTGCCGACAATGTCGGCATATATCCGCAAGCGAATAAAATCACAAACGGTTCTTAAACGGCTTCACAGCCATTATTTACTTATCTTCCAATATATCTTTTACCATAGGACATTCATAGAGAATGTCCGGGCAAACATCAAAACATTTGTAAGGATCACGGTTTCCTGCAACATCCCAAGCCAACGTGCCGTTTATCACCGCACACCGCTCTTTGAAAAAGTTAATGTCCGCAAGTAGCCTGTCACCTTTTTCTGTTAAGGGCTTTGCATCAAAAAGCCTTACCGAACCGTCATTCATATACACATAAACCTTATAATCATCTGTGGGAATAACTTGATATACATTAGGTGTTAAAAATGACGGGTGTGAAGGGTTTTCATTATTCATAATATTCCCTCCTCTCTAAAGCACCAAAAGCACAACAACGCAAACAACGATTATCGCTAAAACTGTACCGATAACTCTCTTGATACGCTTTTGCCCTGTTTCAAAATCCGATTGCTCTTTTTGCAACATAGTTTCACGGCGTAACGTTAACTCGTTGATTTTCTCTTCTTTTTGCTCTTCAGTAAGATTTTCCGCTTTGCGTATCTGTTCAAGGAGCAATTCAAACTCGAATTTCCCCTTGTTGTAATTATTGGTAGCCTTACTGTTTGAACCGAAATTCAAAAGCATTTCATTAATATCCATTTTATTTCCTAAGCTAATTTTAAATCATTATAAATTAAATCCGAACAAACATCTATACAATTATCAGGGTCGAAACTGCCGCTTAAGTCCCAAGCCAACGTTTTATTTAAAATTACACAACGATTGACAAAAAATTCTTCGTCATATAATTTTGCATAAACACCGCCTCTTTGAGCCAAAGGTTCAGCATTAAATGTCTTTATTTTTCCATCATCAAACCATACGGTAACTGTCATATTTCTATTAGGTTTAACCATATAAATTCTCGGTCTCAAAATAGCATCCTCGCCCCCCTAATCAGCACCCTCGCCCCCTAATCAGCACCCTCTTTTTTGGTCAAGTTTAGCTTTAACTTTAATCGGCAATCCAAAGAGATTGATAAATCCGGCACTGTCGTTTTGGTTATATACTTCGTCAGCGTCAAAGGTTGCAACTTCTTCGTCATAAAGAGTATAAGGTGAAGTTACACCGGCATTTATAATATTACCTTTATATAATTTGAGTTTAACTGTGCCTGTAACTGTCTTTTGGGTTTCGGTAACAAATGCAGAAAGTGCCTCACGCAAGGGTGTAAACCATTGTCCGTTATATACAATATCTGCAAATTGAAGAGCCAATTGAGATTTAACACGAGCGGTTGCTTTGTCAACAGTAATAGTTTCAAGAATACGGTGTGCCTCATAGAGAATAGTGCCGCCGGGGGTTTCATATACACCTCTTGACTTCATACCCACAAGTCTGTTTTCAACAATATCCGCTAAGCCAATACCGTTTTCACCGCCGACTTTATTGAGTTTTTCAACAAGCTCAACGCCGCCGAGTTTCTCACCGTCAACAGCAACGGGAACACCTTTTTCAAAATCAACGGTAATGTAAGTGGGTTTGTCGGGGGCTTGCTCGGGAGAAACGCCCATTTCCAAAAATCCCTCTTTATTGTAAAAAGGTTCATTAGCGGGGTCTTCAAGGTCTAAACCCTCGTGAGATAAATGCCAAAGGTTTTTGTCTTTGGAATAATTTGTTTCACGATTGATTTTCAACGGGATATTATGAGCCTCTGCATAATCAATTTCTTCGTCACGAGATTTAATATCCCAAACTCTCCAAGGTGCAATAATCTGCATATCGGGAGCAAATGCTTTTATAGTAAGTTCAAAACGCACTTGGTCATTGCCTTTCCCTGTGCAACCGTGACAAATAGCATCTGCACCCTCTTTTAAGGCAATTTCCGCTATTCTTTTCGCAATAACAGGTCTTGCAAAAGAAGTTCCCAAAAGATATTTATCTTCATAAACCGCACCTGCTTGCATTGTAGGAAAAACATAATCTTCCACGAATTCTTTTTTCAAGTCTTCAATATAGAGTTTAGATGCACCTGTTTTAATAGCTTTTTCTTCTAAACCCTCAAGCTCCGTGCCTTGACCCACGTCACCCGAAACAGCAATAACTTCACAATTATCATAGTTTTCTTTTAACCAAGGGATTATAATTGAGGTGTCAAGACCTCCGCTATACGCTAAAACTACCTTTTTAATATTTGCCATTAATATAAACCTCCTGTGAATATATATTTATTATAATTTATCTATCAACTCTTGCGTTTTGTTTTTCGGCGGCGGAGTTGACTCTTGTGACAAAATCCTTGCTTCCGGCAAATCGGGGAGTGTTCTTTTCTCTAAAACAGGAGCGAAAAACTCCAGCTGTTCAAGAGATGTCATAAACTCCAAACAACCGTTATCATTTGGGATACAAACCGCTGTTTGGTTACGTCCGTTATTTTTTGCAAAGTACAAAGCCTCATCGGCAAGAGAAAGCATTTTCTCAAAACTTTTCGCTAAAATATAGCAAGAACGCAATTCTGCAATACCCACACTTACTGTAATGTGAATAACTTCGCCGTTATCAAGTACTATTTCCTTTTTTTCAACTATTTGGCGAATAGCCTCGGCAAGTTTAAAAGCACCTTTTATATCTGTGTCGGGTACCCAAACCACAAATTCCTCACCGCCGTATCTTGCGGAAATATCTGTAGCTCTCAAGCGGTTACGCAAAATCTCGCTTAAAGTCCTCAAAACATTATCGCCCACAAGATGACCGTAAGTGTCATTAACACCTTTGAAGAAATCAATGTCAAGCATTAAGATACAGGAATTACGTTTTGAGCGAACCGAAAGTGTCCAATCACGCCCTGCCATATCAAACATTGCAGTCCTGTTAAGAAGACTCGTAAGCCCGTCGTGCATTGTCTTGTGACGTAAAACCTCTGTAATATCATAATTAATGGTATCGTCAATAAGCATTATATTAGTACCCACACGTCTGCCTGATAAAGTTTTGAGGGGAGAGCGAATGAGCATAAAGTGACGTTTACCGTTCGGAGGAACATCAAGGGTAAAGTCATAAAGAGAATTATCTAATAAAAACAAAGGAAATTCGGGGATTTTCGCCACTTTCATTCCGATATAATCCTTTTTCAGCTGCGGAAAACATTCTATAGCCTTGCGGTTTAAATCCATTAAAACAGTCTGATTATTGATAAGCAAAAAAGCATCGTTCATTGTTTCAACGGCATTATGCCTACCCATTGCAGCCCATTCGGGAGTACGATAATTAAGGATATACCAAACAAGAACTATATTTGCAAAACTTGTAAACATAGGAACTACATCATAATGGGGGAATAATTTAAGATTGTTAACAATAAGTGCAAATACAGGAAAGAAAATAGTACAAACCACAATGGAAACATATTTCAATATTGTTGTATCTGCAGAAGCCGTAACATATTTTGAGAGTATAACATCTCCCACTATCAGTAATATATACGTCCAAAGAACCACAGCAAAATGCACGGGAGCGTGTCTTGCGGTTTCAACAATGTTAACTCGATTGATTACTCCGTCTCTTGAGGTTACAATTGCCGTTGCAATTAAGGCAACACATACAATTATACATACCAAAACAGGTACAAAAGGTACTTTTTTACTTCCTCGATATTCAAAAGCAAAAAGCATAAAGAACAGCCCCGAAAAGCCCATTCCTATATAAGAAACAATATAAGATTGTATAACGGCATTGTCAGTAGAGGATGTAACTTCCATTATATGACCCAAGGAGAACAGCGTTACCGAAATAGTTAAGGCAACAAGATATCGAACTCTCGGTGCGTGCAGATTATATACCAAATATCCTAAGGTAATAAACTGCAATATCGAAACAACTATTTCTATTATTTTTAGTGTTGTCACATAAATTTTCCTTTACCATTTATAGGGGTTTTTCTGTGTTGTTTAAAAATTATTCAGTATCAATGGGTACACTCCAACCAAACTCGTCTTTAATTTTGCCCCATTGAATACCGGTAAGTGTGTCATAGAGTTTAGCGGAAATTTCACCTATCTCGTTATTATTTATTGTCATTTCAATATCGCCCCATTTAAGCGAACCTACGGGAGAAATAACTGCGGCAGTACCTGTTCCGAAAACTTCCTGTAATTTCCCGGATTTATAGTTTTCATAAATCTCGTCAATTGAAATGCGACGTTCGGTAACTTTCATACCCCAATGTCTTGCAAGTTCAATAACAGATTTTCTTGTAATGCCGGGGAGAATAGAACCTTGGAGTTCGGGTGTAACAATTTCACCGTCAATAATAAAGAAAATATTCATTGCACCCACTTCTTCAATATATTTTCTCTCAATACCGTCAAGCCAGAGAACCTGCCCGAAACCTT
>JAISIJ010000395.1 GCA_031262245.1 Oscillospiraceae bacterium
CTTCGTTTCATATTATCGACAGCGGGGTTGGTATTCGCCAAATATAACCTACTGGCATCTCTGAAAAGATTAGATATATGATTTATAAGCGTGGATTTACCTGTACCGGCAGAGCCGTAAATTACTGCGACTGACGAATTTGAGAACATCACTCGGAGTGCTTTTTTCTTTTCTTCACAATCAACGTGAGTAGTATCAGAATTAAGCCAAGAATCAGCATAGGCAGTATAATTTTCTACTCCTGTTTCAGCTCCAGATAACCCAACAAGTTTTTTAATAATCACTTTAGTATCTTCTTCGTGTTCACGTATAAAATAGTGCTGACTTCGAGTTTCAATTCTCCGTAATGGATGTTTATAATATAGTTTGCCGTTAAAAATCTTTGCAAGCGTATCAATATCACCAAAATTTTCAAGTTCCGCTTTAGGTGTGTATAGTTGTCCTCGTTGTTTTGTGTTTATGAGAATATATCTTGCAAGAATTTCGTGATTTCTGTCAGTTGTGTCAATACAGTCAAATAAATCAGTAAGTCGAGTTTTATGATTACAAGGGTGAGTGCAGAAAGGCATTTTATCAAAAGGAATACAGCCATATGATAAATATAAATCTGATAATTTTGTGTTTTTGTTGTCAATCTGGTCGCTGATAACACGTTTATTCATATGATACAGCAAATACCGCAAAATATTATTTCCGGGCAGATTCCCGTTTATTATCTCACGGCAACGGTCAAAAATATCAAAAAGATGGCTTGTTTTCGCATTAAATCTGGTAAGAATGTTTTGGCGAATTTGCTGATAAAAATCCTCTTCAAAACGTATTAATTCAACAAGATTATATCCTGTTTCTGTTAAAAAATGCATTAAACCTCTACCCTCTGACGATTTTGCATATTGGGATAGATTTTGTCCGAAAACATCTGAAAATCTTTCTATTTCAACAGGTCTGATTGCAACTTCCCAATTTACAATAATATGAATAGGCATTTCTTTTTCAAGAATAGTTACAGTATCTTCGACAGTCCATAGTTTAACGGCATAGTATTTTGAAATATTAAGAGTAGTAAATGCAATTATACGCTCAAATTTGTTTTCTTTCCCTTGTGTAGGGAAAAAAGTAACTTCGTAAAAAATTTGTTGATTAACAAAAAACGGTTTAATCTTATGAATATAGTAACGATTGCTTTTTGCGGAATTATAATAGGTTATTGCAGTTAGCTTTTGGGCTATTTTCTCATAGTATTCCTGTAAATTCTTATCAGTATTTAAGGGAAAGTTACTGATATTTTCAAGTACGTCAATATTAAACTCGGCTTTCAAATAAGCCTTTACTTGCAACATAAATTCATAATATTTCAACATTACTCGTTCGGAGTCTTCGGGGGAAAGACTATAATGTGAGGCAACTATTAGTAAATAATCGTGAAAACGCCATAAGAATTTTAATTTTCCTTTTCTCTTTACATATGTTATCGCACTTTTGATATTATCGTAATTGTAACAAATTACATTGTTTTCACAAGCATAAATTCGATACATTGCGTGTTCTACTAAATCTCTTAAATGCTTAAGAATATCTTGTGAAACCGCCCCTCTGCCCAAAAAATCCAAATTTGATATATGACGGCAAATAATAGAATTACTCCGCATTATTTGGTCGTCAATTTTACGAATTACATCTGTATTTACAGTCATTTTTCATTCCTTTCCTATTCCTCTCCGCCTTTCACAGTAACTTGTCCGTTCATTAGAAGTGGCAGAAGAAAATCACGTTGTTCGGTGAGGGCTTTGTTTTCGAGAATATTTTTTACAATCATTTTATACATTGGCTCAACTTTTTCGTTAAATATTTCAACTTTTTCTTTTTGCCAAGGAAATGTTAAATGTTCGATTGAACTTGCGGAGTGTAAAATATTAGAACCTACTGCATATTTTTTGATAGTTTCCTGTATTTCTTCAGAACTGAAAATAAAATAAATTAGTGCGTCAGAATAGTCACTATCTTTTGCTTTTATTTTCCTTATACCGGTTGAATATGCACCCTCCATAGCTATTGACATTTTACCGACAGAACCGTCAAAAGCCACTAATACATCATTTGGTTTGCAATAAGTATTTTTTGCGTTTTCTTTACTTATAAATAAAGCAGGACTTTGCCCCAAATCTCGAACACGAATAAAAGGAATATTATTCGTTTCTGTTTTAGTTTCTGAATATGCAATTCTTCCCGGTTCAACACCACGTTGAAAACTAAGTTTTTTAGACAAAAAATGTGTATTTAGTGTTTTCCCTCTCAAAAACATATACTCATAAACAACACGAGCCGTTTTTTCAAGTTCTGCATTTATGCGGTTGTTGAGGGAGATTTTGTTGTCGAGGGCATACAAAACAGATACTATTCTATCTTGAATTTTCTTGTTTGGAATTTTGAAATCGAGATTTTCGAGATAATCAATATTAATATTATCTTGTATACTGCCATTTACAGATTGTTGTATTGATAATCTAATAAATGCAAAAACATAATGCATAAATAAAGCAGATGTTTCTGTTGGATATGCTTTAAAACCAACAATACTATCGGGAAAACACATAGGATAAGATAGTATTGCTGTTTCTGCGATATTAGCAGCAATAGTAATACATAATGTTCCTTTATCCCACAATTTACTTTGTGAAAAACCTGTTTTATTATATTCTTGTGTATGATTTTCAATAAACAAGTTAGCAGATTTTATGTCGCCTGTTTGTACAAAGGGATAGCCCCCACCTAAATAGAGTAATTCGTCATTACGTGGGCGGTGTGTTGAACGTCCTCTTGAAAAATCACCAAGATTTCGTAATTTTCGAGTATCCCATTTACGGTTATATTTTGTTTCATTATAAATCATAATTTATTGCCTCTAATGCAGAAATAATTTCTTCATTTGCTTTTTTCGACTCTTCAAAATATGTCATCAACGTTTGCTTAGATTTAAGGATTTTTTCAGAAAATTGTTCAACAGACATTTCATTAATCTCTGCATTAAGGTCAAAATAACTCCCCGGGTTAAAAGAATACCCTGTTTCTTTGATTTCATCAAAAGTTTTTACAACGCTGAAACCATTATCGGAAATGCGTAAATTTACTGTATCAATAATACGCTGTTCTTCTTCATTTGAAAGAACAGTCTTTTGATTTTT
>JAISIJ010000409.1 GCA_031262245.1 Oscillospiraceae bacterium
AGCCGGAACAAAAGGTTTGAAAGCGGCGGCAGCTAAAGGCTTGCCTGTTATAATTATGGAGCCGCTTTTAGGCGGAAAACTCGCAAATGTTCCGAAAAAAGCTGTTGAAATTTTCAAAAAGGCAGAAATTACCCCTGTCAATGCCGCTTTAAAATGGTTATGGGAGAAAAAAGAAGTTACTGTTGTGCTTTCGGGAATGAGTTCAGTAAAGCAACTTGAGGAAAATATAAAATATTCCAATGATACTGCACCTTTAACCCCGACACAACATAAAGCCATAATCGAAACAGAAAAAATATTCAAACAGAGTTATAAAGTCCCCTGTACAGGTTGCAATTACTGCACACCTTGTCCCAACAAAGTAAATATCCCCGGGTGTTTTGCGGCGTACAATGCCTCTTACGCCAACGGTTTAATCACAGGATATCAGCAATATATCACCTCAACCTCCGCCCTTAACTCTAAAAACTCCCTTGCCTCAAACTGCACTTCCTGTAAACTTTGTGAACAAAAATGCCCGCAACACATTCAAATTTCTAAAGAATTAAAAAAAGTAACCCACCGTTTTTTTTTGGTATCTATAGTTTTTAGGAAATAACACCTCTCGAAGTTCCGTAGATGTTTTCATAGTTGGCACATTAGCTGACATTGTCACGACTGGATTTTTTTGAAGGTGATTGTAACTATTTGTCGTGGTTTTAATAAGTTTAAACCAAATACTGAAAAGTGCAAACTATGAAAAGAAGTAGAGAACTTCGAGAGGTGCATTCCCCTGAAATGAACAGAAAAGTAAAAAAAGGAAATAACACACCTGTCGGGACGATGTCAGCTAAATTGCCAACTATGAAAACCGATACGGAACTTCGAGAGGAGTATTTCCCTGAAATGAACAGAAAAGTAAAAGAGAACTTCGAGAGGTGTAACACTCTAAAAATAGGAGAAAAATAAAAAGATGGATTTTTTTGAGTATTATGAAACTGTTAAAGATAATACTTTGTTGTATATAGTGTCGAAAGATGTTGTTATATTGCCGGAAGAGTTTTCTGATGGTTGGAGTAAGTTGGGATTGCAAAGTTTGAAAGAGCAGTCGGGGCGTAGAGGATATTTTGCATTTATCGACCATTCAAAGGTTGTTTTGGATGTTTTAGAAAATCAAGGTGTTGATTTTAAATATAATTTTAACGGCTTTGAAATAAAAGCGGCGGCTTATCATAATGACAGTTGTGAAGATTCGTTGTTGGTTAAGGATAATATTAACTATTGTGCTAATATAAGAGGATTTAATTTTACGCTGTTTTTTGACGACGGAAAAATTGAGTTGTATAGTTGTGACACTTATGCCGCTAAAAAGCCTTTTGTTGATTTAACAAAGAATTTTGAAGACGCGAAAAAAATTCGCTATACTTTTTTATATACCTGTATCGGAAATTGCAACTCAGATATGAATTGGTGGAACGCTAATTTACCGCTGTTTGAGCATATAACTTTGCCGTCTATGGAAAACGCCGTGTTAGATAAAAATACTCATTGGGTAATATCTACAAATGCACTCACCACACCCCCATTGATATTAAAAAAATTAAAGCAACTGATTTATAATTCAAAAGTTCGAGATAATGTTTTTTTCTATACACCCGAGGTTAAAGGAAATGCCGCATTTTCAAAATTACAATTTGTTTTAATTGAACATATCAATTCTTTTATACAAGACGGAGAATATTATGTTCATATGCAGATAGATGCTGACGATGCCATTGAAAAAACAGTTTTACAGCGTATCAATTTTTTTGCAAGAGAAAAAGTTAAAGAATTCGGATTGCATAAATTTGTATTCTCAATGGAGAATTATTTAAAATACGATATTTTTAACAAAAATCCGGTTTTGGCAAAATGTTTTTTTGAAAATATTCTCTCTTATTCTTTTACCAATGAAAATAAAAAACTATTAAATTCACACGCTTTTTTAGGTAATGCTGATAATCCTCGTTGGAACAGTGATTATTTTAAGACTTATAAGAAATATATAATGCCGGATAAAACCATCGGAGGAGTTTATGTAATAGGTGCTTCTTCTTCCGAGAATACTTTAAACAAAAGAACAGGTAAAATTAATGTTGAAACTCTTTCTTCAAAACATTTAAGACTTTTAAATAATTGCGGAATAAATTATTTCTATGATTTTGAAAATTTAAATCCACATCTTGAAAATAGACTTATGTATTCTACCGCACCATTCAAAAAAATGCTCAACACCGCAAAAGTATTAGATGAACAATATAAAAATATGTTTAAAAAAGCTTTAGATTATACAGATATTGAAAAGAAGGAACTGCGTAATTCAGTCATAAAACTTCAGGGAGATAAAACTTGGCTACAGGCAATCAGTGAATACTATGAGCTTGACTGCTATCAAGATTCAAAGCTTACTGAAATAACCAATGCTGAAAAATATTTGGAATATATTAAAAATACCGAAAACATTTCTGTCTATATTTGCGAAAGCGGAGATAACCCTTATTTATATGCCAAACACAACAATGAAGTTTATGAGAAATTCGGCGAAAAAAATACAGATTATTACTATAGTGGCAAAGGTATTAACCATATCCATTTAAAATCTGTTAATACAAACAATAAAAATATTTCCTCAATTGAATTCTATATGCTTGAATATTCAATGAACCTCCCCGGGAAAAATATAGTTTGTATTCGTGATTTTAAAATAATTGATATTTGTAATATAAACAACTTTATCATCTATCGTTTTTAGAGTAATACACCTCTCGAAGTTCTTTTTTTAATATCTGATAGTTTCTGTAAATTACACCTCTCGAAGTTCCGTATCGATTGTGGTAGTTGGCAGTTTAGCTGACATCGTCACGACTGGTGTGTTGTTTGTCTGATTATAGCAGATTATTTTTAGGGTTGGGTAGTCTAAAAATTCTTTTAAAAACTCTGACTATCTCTAAAATAATAAATATCCAACCCCGTAAGCTAAAAAAATCCCCTTTGAAAAAGGGGATTTTTATATACAGTCAAACCAACGTCAACTGAAACGCCAACTATGAAAAGAATTAGGGAACTTCGAGAGCCGCCGCCCCTGCAACTATCAGAAGACTAAAAGTATTGACAAAAGGGTAATATTAATATATAATTAATTATCACATAAAATAATATTTTACATATAATATATAGTAAATGAATTTTTAAGCAATATATAAACGGTATTAGGAAAAAGCTATGAGAAATAAAATTATAAAAAATGTTGCAATATTCGGATTGAGTTGCAATATAATCCTTTTTGTTTTTAAACTTACAGTAGGCAATATTTTAAACAGTATGGCGGTAATTTCAGACGGTTTCAATAATTTGTCAGATGTGGGGAGCAGTATTGTTATTCTGATAAGCATTAAGCTTGCCTGTGCCTGTGCTGATAAAGAACACCCGCAAGGTCACGGAAGGATTGAATATATTACCGCTTTGATTATATCGGTTATTCTGGTAATGTTCGGGTTGAACTTGGGGACGGGTTCTGTTAAAAAAATAATTTCTCCACAGGCGGTTGATTATTCTCCCATGCTTGCGGTAATACTTTTTGCAGCGGTTTTAATTAAAGGCATAATGTTTGTTGTTTACCGCCATTTCGGTAAAACACAAAACTCCGATATACTCAAAGTAATAGCTTTTGACAGTATTTCGGATGTTGTTTCAACTCTGTTTGTAATAACTTCTTTGTTTTTCCATAAATATAATATTGACGGTTATGCGGCTTTGTTAGTTGCGATATTTATAATAGTCGGCGGTGTAAAAACTGCCTATTCGACTGTTAATAAACTAATCGGAACAGCCCCTACTGATGAGGTTCAAATGAATATTCAAAAAATTCTCAGTTACTATCCCGATATTTTGGGGTATCACGACCTTGAGCTGCACGATTACGGCATTGAGAAATTTTTAGCTTATTTCCACGTTGAACTCTCTCCCGACATTGATTTCCTTAAATCCCACGAGATAATTGACAGCGTTGAAAGGGATATTGAAACAAAATTAAATATTAAAACCGTTATCCACGCCGACCCTTTACTTGCAAATAATAATTGACAAAAAGATTAGCTTATTATATAATTAAAAAAAGTATTAAAAAGGAAGTAAAAACAATAGAACATTTATTTGAACAAAAAATATCTTCCGAAGAGATTTATAACGGAAAGATTGTAAATTTAACCAAAGACACGGTACTCTTGGAAAATAACAAAACAGCTTTGAGAGAGGTTATTCATCATAACGGCGGTGTGGGGATTCTGCCCTTGCTTGAAGATAATAAAGTTATTTTAGTTAAGCAATTCAGATATCCTTATGATAAAGTGTTATATGAAATTCCGGCGGGAAAACTTGAAAAAGGTGAAAATCCTCTTGAATGTGGCAAGAGGGAATTGACGGAAGAAACAGGATATAATGCTGAAGAATTTATATTTTTAGGTGAAATTTATCCTACTCCGGCTTATAATACAGAGATTATAACGATATATCTTGCAAAAGGGCTTACTCTTTCAAAACAACATTTAGATGACGACGAGTTTTTGGATACTGAAATTTTTACATTGGAAGAGCTTAGAGAAATGATTGAAAATAATATTATCAAAGACGCAAAAACACAAATTGCAATATTAAAAACTCTTTTGAAAGAGGTAAAATAATGGGGTTCTTAGAGAATAAAAAGCATATCCATTTTATAGGCATAGGCGGTTCGGGAATGTATCCCCTTGCCCAGATTTTAAATGCAAAAGGTTTTTTCTTAACAGGTTCTGACAATAACGAAACAGATACCCTTAAAGCCGTAAGAGATATGGGTATAACCGTATATTTCGGGCAGAAAGCCGAAAATATTCAAGGTGCTGATTTGATAGTATATTCTGCGGCAATTATGAAAGATAATCTGGAGCTTGTCGCCGCTGAACAGTCGGGTGTTGCAACAATCGAACGCTCTGTGCTTTTAGGTGAAATCAGCGGTCATTTTAAAAATGCTGTTTGCGTTGGAGGAACTCACGGTAAAACCACCGCAACTGCTCTTTTAACACAGATTTTTCTCTGTGCCGGAATTGATATTTCCGCTGTTATCGGCGGAAAAATAAATATTCCAGATATGCAAGGTTCGGGGAGAGTGGGTAAAACAGAAACGCTGATACTTGAAGCCTGTGAATTTAACGATACTTTTTTAAAACTCTTGCCTGATATTGCAGTTGTGTTGAATATTGACAACGACCATTTGGATTATTTCGGAACTATTGAAAACAGTATTAAATCTTTTACAAAATTCTGTGAATCTGCACATTCTGCGATAATTTTCAATGGTGACGACCAAAACTCGCTTAACGCTATTGACAAAATCAGCCCCGAGAAGAAATTAGGCAAGAAGTTTATAACTTTCGGACTTAACGGCACAAGTAACTATTATTCTTATAAACTGAAAGCCGTAAACGGCAGATATAATTTCAGCATTGTAAAAGATATGAAAAGATTGGGAGAAGTAACGCTGAATGTCCCCGGGAAACACAATGTTTATAACGCATTGGCGGCAGTTGCTGTTGCAGATTTCTGCGGTTTACCTTTTGAAAAAATCAAAGAGGGGATTGAAGCCTTTAAAGGTGCAGGCAGACGTTTTGAAAAAATAGGGGAATATAACAACGCTGATATTTATGACGATTATGCCCATCACCCGGCGGAACTCACGGCAACTTTGCAAGCCGCAAAAGATTTATCATATCAAAGAGTTATTGCTGTTTTTCAACCTTTCACTTTTTCCCGTACCGCTTTGCTCCTTGAGGATTTTGTAAAAGCTCTCAACCTTGCAGATGTTGTTGTTTTAACGGATATTATGGGAGGAAGAGAAAAAAATACTCAAAATATCTATACCCGTCATCTTGCCGAAAAAATCTCGAATTGTGTTTATTTTCCGCAAGACGAAACTGTTCCATATACTCCCGAACGCAAAGAGGAAAATTTCAATGATGTTATAAATTGGTTGAAAGAGAACACAAAAGAGGGTGATTTGGTTATCACTTTAGGTTGCGGTGATGCAAATAAAATCTCAAAGAGATTGGTGAAAGCAGATTGATATGCTTACAGATTTAGGTGTTATTAAAGATTTATGCAAGAGATATGATTTTAATTTTTCAAAGGGTTTAGGGCAAAATTTTCTTACTAACCCCTCTGTTTGTCCGAAAATGGCAGAATACGCAAGAGATAAAAATGTTTTGGAGATAGGACCCGGCTTTGGGGTTTTAACAGAACAGCTTTTAAAGGTCGCAAAAAAAGTTGTTTGTGTTGAGGTTGACACAAAACTCTTGCCTGTTTTGGAAGAAACTGTTCCGCAAGCGAAGATTATTAATGACGATATATTAAAAACCGATATTAACAAATTATTTGCAGAGGAATTTGAGGGAGATGTCGTGGTTTGTGCTAATCTGCCATACTATATAACCACGCCCATTATTACCCGTTTCCTCGAAAATCCCAATCTTGCGGGGCATTGTGAGCTTATCTTTATGATACAGAAAGAAACCGCACAGCGTTTGTCTGCAAAAATACCCTCTCGTGAAGTGGGAGCAATAACCTATGCGGTAAATTATTACGGTAAAATAAAAAAACTGTTTGATGTTTCAAGGGGTTCGTTTTTCCCTATACCAAACGTGGACAGTTCTGTTATTCAAATTATTCAGGACAAGCAGTTTGATATTCCCAAAGAAACAGAAAAGCGATTATTTGAAATAATTAAAAAAGCATTTTCACAAAGACGTAAACAAATCGGCGGTGTTTTAGGTAAAGAGTTGGTGAATTCTTGTGGAATATCACCAAATTTAAGGGCAGAAAATCTTAATTTAGAACAATTCATACAAATATCAGAAAAATCGTTGACTAAACCATATTAAACATATATACTAAGTATGTAATTTAAACACAGGAGGAAATAATAATGTCAAACTGGAAATTTGAAACCAAGCAACTTCATATAGGTCAGGAAACCCCCGACCCTGCAACTGATGCCCGCGTTACACCCCTTTACTTAACTTCAAGCTATGTTTTTAAGGATACCGCACAAGCCGCAGGGCGTTTTGCTTTAACAGAACCGGGAAATATCTACACAAGATTGATGAACCCCACAACAGATGTCTTTGAAAAGAGAATTGCGGCTTTGGAAAACGGTGCGGCGGCTCTTGCAACGGCAAGCGGTGCGGCGGCTACTGAAGTTGCTATAAGAAATATTGCAGGTAACGGCGACCATATCGTTACTGACAGCCGTATTTACGGCGGCACGTTCAACTATTTTGATAATACCGTTAAAGAAAGCGGTGTTGAAACTACTTTTGTTGACGGTTCAAATCCCGAAAATTTTGAAAAAGCAATTAAAGAGAATACAAAGGCGATTTTCTTTGAGAGTTTGGGCAACCCCAACTCAACTATTGTCGATATTGAAGCTGTTGCGGCAATTGCACATAAGCACAATATCCCTGTTATTGTTGACAATACTTTTGCAACACCTTACGTTTTACGTCCTCTTGAATTAGGTGCGGATATTGTTGTCCATTCCGCAACTAAATTTATCGGCGGTCACGGCACAAGCTTAGGCGGCGTTATTATTGACGGCGGTAAATTCAACTGGGCAAACGGCAAATTTAAAGGCTTAAGCGACCCCAACCCCTCTTATCACGGTGCGGTATTTACAGATATTGCGGGGAATCTTGCGTATATCACCAAAGCACGCACAACCCTTTTGCGTGACCAAGGAGCGGTACTTTCACCTTTCAACGCTTTTATGTTTATTCAAGGACTGGAAACTCTTTCTCTCCGTGTTGAACGTCATATTGAAAACGCATTGAAAGTGGTA